>CALODD010000036.1:0-38731 GCA_942491945.1 uncultured Gammaproteobacteria bacterium
AATAAATCGTCTCAAAGTTGTACAGATCAACCAGCTTTCAACAAGAGGCTGGTATCCGGATGGTCATGGGTCATATTTTCAAGTGTATTGTACGGGTTCCGTGACTTTAGGCATCCTGATTTTGCCAGTACCAAGAAAAAACCTCACTGAATGGGCTGGGCCCATACCCCCATGTAACGCTATCTGAAGCCCGCCATAAAGCTGATAAGTGCCGAAAACTATTGCGTGAGGGTCTCAACCCATTACACGAAAATAAGAACTCTAAGACCCCAGTAAATACAGACGTACCGACATTCAAACAATGCGCATTAGAGGTCATTGAGATGAAAAAAACTGGATGGAAAAATCCAAAAAGCGAACAACAGTGGAAAAATACTTTATCCGATTATGTTTACCCTTATTTTGGTGACAAACCTGTAAGTGAAGTAGAAACATCTGATGTACTGGTTTCATTAAAACCAATCTGGAAGAGTAAAACCGAAACTGCTTCTAGAGTCAGGCAACGAATAGAAGCAGTTCTTAACTGGGCAAGTGCCAATGAACACCGACACACTGAAAATGTAGCCAGATGGAGAGGACATCTAGAATATTTGCTTGATGCGCCTGAAAACATAAAGACAGTTGAACACTTTATCTCAATGCCATACACCGAGATCAATAAATTTTGCATATTTTTGCTAGAAAAGCAGACAATTAGCTCGAAATGTCTTTTATTCATAATTCTCACAGCATCACGTAGTGGAGAAGCAAGACTGGCAAAATGGTCTGAAATAAGTTTTGACGAAGCGAAATGGGTTATCCCTGCCTCGCGCATGAAAACCAACAAAGAACATGCCGTCCCTCTTCCACAGATAGCGGTAAATATCCTGAATACAATTAAGAAAGCCTCTAATGCTGACTATATTTTTCATACACCTGGAAAAAGCCATACATTAGTGGCAATGCTGTACGCCAGGTCATTCGAGAGAGGGGACTTGATGTTGATATTCATGGGTTTCGTACAACTTTTCGCACATGGGCTGCCGACCTGACTGACTATTCTCGTGAAGTCGCAGAAGAGGCATTATCTCATGCAATTTCTAATCGAGCGGAAGCTGCGTATCGACGAACGGACATGTTTGAAAAACGAGCGAAAATGATGCGAGATTGGGCTAATTTTTGTTTTAGAATTGGCTAGTTTATCGCCTTGAAATCTGGTCCATCATCCACCCATCAACCTCTCCCATACTCCAAACCGTTTTCTTGCTGCTTATTTTAATACATTGAGGGAACTCACCATTCCCCATAAGAACGTAAATAGTAGTTTTTCCTAACCCCGTCTTTGCTATTACGTCTTTTAGGGTCAAAAAGCGGTTACCTAAGTCTTTTTCCACGGTTAACTCCACAAATACAAAAAAAGATAACCTATTTTGAGAACCTGTGAAGTACCCCCTCTGCCCCATAAATATTTCAGAAAGTAAAAAGCCGTTGTAATTTTTTTCTATCAACGCGGCAAGAAGAGTATCGCTAGTATTATGGTGGTGATACTTGCGACTTTCACATTGTTAGCAATTATTTACCTTAATGGTACTTCACACTCATCACCATTGATGTAACTTATTAACGGTGAGCCATATCTATTCAATACATCGAAAAACATTGGATGTTCATTAATGTACGTGAGCAGATTGATATTGTGGGTGAAATAATGACAACAAAAGAGACAAAACAGCAATATTACGTTAAGGGTCAGCAGTTAATTGCACGTTACGAAAAGTTAAAAGGTTTTGAATGGAGAGGCGATCCAGTTTTTGCGGTGAAATGGTGGATCGATAAGTCAGAACAATATGCCCCATCAACATGGGGGTTTTATCGGTTAGCGTTAATTGAGTTTATGCGGCGCCGTGGTCCTCTTGAGGCGGTAGAATTATTAGAGGAAGTAGGCAGACACCAATGTACGAAAAAACCAAATGAACGGTTAACGTCTGCACTTAAACAGAAGTTCTTTCCCACGAAGGATCAAATTGCAATATACAATGCGATCGATGATATATATAACCCTGAAGTTAGAACCAGGCAGAGACCTAAATCAAACTGGCACATTCTGAAATTACTATTAGAGCAAGGTATATTGCTTGGGCTCAGGATTGATGAATTTAAGCGAGTGAGGCTTGTCGTAGGAAATAATAAGACCATACTATTCGTCAGAAATGCGAAGTTCGATAAAATTAGGTCGCATGGTAAATATCGGCGTATACATCTGACGCGATATTCTGATGATCAACTCGAAAATCTACAAGAACTGCTTCAGATCATTCATTTGAATGACCATGAAAAACTGATGAAGAATCTAGGCGATTGCTTATACCGTCTATGCAAACAACTATTCCCAAGAAGAAAAAAAACGCCATCGCTGTACTCGATGCGGCACCAGTTTATTGCTAACGCGAAAGCAGCTGAGCTTAGTGATGTTGAGATCGCAGCATTAGTTGGCCACAAGGTTAATGATACCGCGAAAAGACATTATGCCAGAGCCGGCAAAGGATGTTCACTGCAGTGTCTAGTTAGTGCAGATAAACGAGACATGAAGCGGGTAGTCAAGGTCAGCGCAGATAATTATTTGGCTACTTTATGTGACACCAATACCCAGAGTCCAGGATGATAAAAATTGTTACTCCGTTTTTGTATAAACGGAGTAACGTGACTGCTACCCTAGTTGAGCGAAGAAGATTACAGTTTAGGAAACACTGGATGACACTCTAAAGCAACCATTGGGTATCCATAGCGTCACATAGTAACCAGCTTGTTATCGATCGCGGCTCACAACTTCATAGCGTAAGCGGATCGTATTCTCGTTAAGTGCTATGGATTCCTGTAATTTTAGCGCAGGCATATTGACAGAATCACCGAACATTGGAGTTCCTTTGCCAAACACTACTGGATGCAAATCGAGAATGATCTGGTCAACGAGCCCTTTGCTCATAAAAGCATGAGCTACAGCACGCCCTCCGCCTATGATTGCCTCTTCTACCTCGAGTTTTTTCAATACATCTAACGCGTCTTCTGGAGATTTGGCTTGCTGCCAACCAGTGCCTGTCAAATCCAGGTCTTTAGACGAGAGTACAATTTTATGTTGTGGATGGAGAGCGGCGGCCATTTCAGGGTTGTTCACCTGCTCAAATGAAGTGCGTCCTGCGATTACGTTACCCGTATCATTTACCAATGCGCACCAATCTTCCCATGCACTCTCTGGGAACATTGGTATACCCTGTTTATCCGCAATCATTCCATCAACCGATACCGAAAGAAAAAGTGTAGTTTTCATATTAATCTCCTGAGATTCGCTTAATTTGTTTGGTCACTATGGCATTACATTGCTTTGGCAATCACCGGATAGTCGAGATAACCCTGACTACCCGGCGTGTAGAAAGTGTCAGAATCAGGTGAATTCAGTTCCAGATCATGATGATAGCGATAAACGAGATCTGGATTTGCCAGGAAAGGCACACCGAACGCAACCATGTCCGCTTTTTCGTCCTTCAGTGCGGCCGCGGCTGAGTAACTGTCAAAACCACCATTAGCGATAATCGTACCGCCAAACTGTTTACGTATTTCTGCCTTTATTGATTCAGGTACTTCTGGGGCACCCTGCGGTGAAAAATCAACGTGATGAATATATACGAGACCAAGTTCGTTGAGTTGGATAGCTAGATAGCTATATGTCGGTTCAATATCATCGTAGATAGCCATATCGTTGAACACGCCATACGGCGATAATCTGATACCTGTACGTGCCGCACCAATCGTGTTTGATACCGCTGCGGCAACCTCAACAGCAAACCGACAACGGTTTTCCACAGATCCGCCATAGCGGTCATTTCGTGTGTTTGTAGATGGGTTTAGAAACTGTTCGATGAGATAGCCATTGGCACCATGTAGCTCCACGCCGTCAAACCCTGCTTCGATGGCATTCTGAGCAGCAGTGACATACTCCTGGATGGCAGCGTGAATATCTTCCTGGGTCATTTCTTCTGGGACTGGACATGGTTGTGCCCCCTCCTCATCTGTCCACATATTACCTTTCATGGCTATTGCTGACGGTGCGATGATACCAGCATCAGGTTCCATGTTAGCTGGGTGAGCAACCCGCCCTGTGTGCATTAGCTGCATGAATATCCGGCCTCCACCAGCATGCACTGCATCGCTGGTTTTACGCCAGCCATCAATTTGGACCTGGTTGTAAATGCCCGGTATGCGGGCATAACCGAGCCCGTTTGCCGAAGGCGCTACACCCTCTGTGATGATCAGTCCTGCAGACGCACGCAAGCCATAATATTCAACCATCATGTCATTAGGTACGTTATCTATAGCTCTGGAACGTGTCATAGGCGCCATAACGATACGATTCTGTAATTTGATATCTCCCAGCTGGTATTCGTCGAATAGCTTCATGGTGTCGTTCTCCTATGTGATTTAAGATTGACATTGATTCTATTATTCCCTTTGATAAACGAATATAGGTAAAACATAATACCTACTATTCGTTCTAAGAATAATGTGAGATAGACATGGATAAGCTGGATGCAATGCGTAGTTTTGTTCGCGTGGTACAGACAGGAAGCTTCTCTGAGGTTGCGAGGGAATTTGAAACCAGTCAGGCCACTATCAGTAAGCGGGTTGCAGAACTGGAGAAACAGCTTGATGCCAGATTGCTGGTCAGAAGTAGTCGTAATCATACAATGACCGAGGCAGGACACATCTATTACGACCGATGCCTGAGTATTCTGGATGATCTGGAACAGGCTGAAGAAGAAGTAGGCACCCTCACCTCAACACCAAGAGGAAAGTTACGAATCACTGCACCGATTGATTTTGGACGTATGTACCTTGCGCATACTATTAGTGGATTTTTAGAGCGCTATCGTGAAATCGATATCGAACTAAAACTAGACGATAGATTGATCGGGTTTATTTCAGAAGACATTGATCTGGCGATTCGTATTGGAAAGCTCGATGACTCATCTCTTGTCGCAACCTCTATCGGTAACAGTAACCTGATAATAGTGACCTCGCCTAAGTATCTAGCCGATCATGGTGAACCAAAGGATGTCCAGGAACTACATCAACATAACTGCCTTACCTTCAGCTATGCAGACAGCCTGACTCGATGGAGCTTTATCTATAACAATGAGGAAATATCGGTACCTGTGAGTGGTAATTTCCAGTGCAATAATGGAGACGCCATTACTCAGATGCTGATTGCTAACTCAGGTATCGCCATGCTCCCGGACTGGCTAGTAGCACCATATATTAATGATGGTAGTCTAGTGCACATACTAGAAGCGTATACAATACCTTTGCCAATGTATATTGTGTACCCACAAAAGAAACTTGTGCCTCTTAAGGTGCGTTGCTTTATTGATTATCTGAAGACCCAGCTAACAGAAATAATATAACGCGCCCATATATTTTGGGTATCCGAATTATCGTGTGTTTCCCACACCTTATGTAGTGTTTATATGTCAAACAAATCTAGTTTAAATACCTGCAATCTGTCATTCAGTCTGACGAACATAACCGGCGTAAATTAGTACATTCGTGCCAGTCGGGCTTTGTGCCAAACCTGACCCAACATATTAATAACGGCCATTCATTTGTCTAATGTGCTTTTCTTTTGGTTGTACTCATCCTCATCAATCTCACCACGTTCAAATCGTTTTTTCAGCTTATCGAGCGACGTTTCTTCCGAGGGATTACAACCATCACCCACCAGACACTTGATTACCAAAGCTACGACAACAATTACCAGAATCCAGAACAACCACATGAAAAGGAAACCACCACCAAACCCTGAACCCATGCCACCCCCACATAACTCACCTCCATATACCCGTTAATATCGACTATATACCGATGTCTTACCCTGCTTATCGATAGCTAATACATCATATTTATCCTTACGATGCCCCTCCATTCCCGGCGATCCCATTGGCATACCTGGCACGGTCAAACCATGGATATCCGGCTTTTCTGTCAATAGCCGTTTAATGTCATTAGCAGGCACATGCCCTTCAATAACATAACCATTTATGGTCGCGGTATGGCAGGATTGCTGTGATGGCGTGATGCCTAACTGATTCTTCACATCGGACATGTTGCCATGGTTATATGCCTTCACATCAAAACCGGCGTCTTCTAAATGGTCTACCCATTTACTACAACAACCGCATGTTGGGCTTTTGTAAACCTCAATTTCTTCTGCCTGAGATGGGCTTATCAGAGACATCAAGACCAAGGCTAATAATAAAGCTGACGCCATCACAATGTGATGGCGTCTTGTAAATTTCATGATTAAATTCATAACATTTCTCCTTATCAGGTTTTAATACCGTCTCTGGATAATTCCGAACGGCTGGCAACACTCGCCACTGTTCCTTTTGGATGCTTATACCAACCGGGGTCTTTATAGCTGGTAATGCCTTCGCGGATTTTAAAGATCGTAAATAGCCCGCCCATAGTTCCACGACCATATTGCAGCTGAACTCCAGACATCGGCTGAGAATTTGGTGGCATATCCATCTGCATAAAGGCCATGTCATACATACCCTTTTCACCCATCGGCATATACCCACCGCCGATGACTTCATTCACCTGAGGCATCAGACCTTTGATATCCAGCCCCATCATGTTGGTCAGACCATGACCCATCTGATTCATGGTGTGATGTGTCATATGGCAATGTGCAATCCAGTCACCTGGCGCATCAGCAATGAACTCGATTTCACGGGTTTGCCCTACAGCCACCAGCACGGATGTTTCAGGCCATTGAGCGGAAGCCGGAATACGTTCGCCATCTGTTGCTGTCACCTTGAAACGAAAGCCGTGAATATGGAAGGGGTGGTGGTCCATCGCTGACAGATTACCGATACGTACGCGAACTCGTTGATCCTTTTTAATGATTAACGGATCTGTCCCTGGAAAGGCACGACCATTCAGTGTCAATACATTGAAATCAGACATTTCGTTTGGATCAATCTTACGTGTCCCGACATCCAGCTTGTACTCATTCATTAGCAGTACGAAATCACGATCAACCAGATCCTCGGGCTTAGGATTGCGAGGATGTACGATGAACATACCGGTCAGGCCCATGGCCTCCTGCGTCATGACATCGTAGTGGGCGTGATACATGAAAGTGCCAAACTGCCGTAGCGTCCATTCATAACGAAAGGTTTCGCCAGGTTTGATAACCGGCTGTGTAACACCTGCAACACCATCCATTCCATTCGGTAAGAACAGACCGTGCCAGTGAATCGTTGTCGGCACATCCAGTTCATTAGTCACATACAGGCGAATACGCTCACCTTCAACAGCTTCAATCACAGAGCTATTAATACGTCCGTTATAACCCCACATATCGGCTTCCATGCCCGGTGTAAATTCATGTGCAACTTCACCGACCGTGATATGGAATATTTTTACACCATCGACGATCTTGAAAGGAATGGCAGCGCCGTTCGGCACAACGACTGGACGATAATGCTTGTTAGGCAATCCCGGTTCTAATGGTTCAACATCCAGCGAGCCTCCACTGTAGCTTTCGTCCCAACGTTTATATTGAATACCGTCATCTGTGAGGCTAGATGCCGAAGCAGGTGCAGATATTGCGGTTCCTGTCGCTGCAGCAAGTCCTGCAAGTGCACCTGTACCTTTAAGCCAGTTACGGCGTGATTCATTGATTTTATCCTGTGACATCCTAATGACCTCCATCATCGCCACCGCCCATATTCATGGCGGGACCACTGAGTTGACTTAAAGTAACTGCTCGACCTGAAAGCAATGTTTCCAGATCAGCACGCGCCATCCAGTAATTACTGAGCGCCTGTACAAAACGTTGACGTGCTGAAATTTGTTTTTCATGTGCACGTAATAGTTTGAATACATCAATCTGCATCGCGTTGTAGTTCAAGAGCTCATACGATTTGATACTTCGATTGAGCGGCAAAATGTTATCGATATATTGTTCTACAATGGCACGACTGGTCGTAAGACGATCGGCTAAACGACTTGCCCTGGAACGTATTGAAACTTCCTTTACGCGATACATGGCTTTAATTTGCATGAGTTGCTGACGAACGCGTTCGCGCCTGGCCTCACCTGTATCAAACACCGGGATCTTGAATTCAATCGTTGGGCCATCTTTCCATTCACCAGAAGGTTCCTTATCCCAGATAAAACCTGCCTCGAAGTCATTGATTATCGATTCAATGTTTTCAATACCTGCTCGTTGGGCTATCGCTTTTACCTGGTGTTTTAACATCGCCAGATCAAGGCTGTTTTCCAATGCTCGCTTTTGGATATCGGCAACATTAACGGCATCAAAAGGAATTGGCTTTAATCCGCCTGCTATAGACCAGGCCGTATCACCACCCCAGACACCCATCACCTCACTGAGTTCTTCACGTGCGGCTCGCGTTGCTAGCTGTGCTTCAGCATGGGACAGGCTGGCTTCATCATGCGACAGGCGAAAGTTATCGTAAGTGCCATCATTGATATTGCCGATTTTGTACAGGCGTTTAGCTGTTTCAAGTGCGGCATCTGTTGACCCTGTGATCTCACCGTACATCGACTCCATCTGTTGCGAGGTCTGTACGGCATAAAATGCTTTACGAACATTGGCGGCATGATCAAGAACCGCAGCGGTTACCTGCTGCTTCGCTGCCGCGTAATTCTGCGCAGCCACCTTCTTGCGTAACGGGATGAGCAGGATATCCAGAAATTCAAACTGTACGCTAACCTCACGCCCTGAATTGGCATCATCTTCTCGAGGCTTTAAGCGTGTAATTTCAACAAGCGGGTTCTTTAGTAAACCAGCCTGAACCATATCAGCCTGAGAAATACCGATATTGCTGTATTGAGATTGCAGACTTTGATGATTCAATAAGCCAATCTGCACTGCAGATTCAGCCGTTAATGGCTCGGACAATAGTTTCTTAATGGATTGTTTGACCTGCTGGTCTTCTTCCGTCCCGGTATACCAGTGAATCTGGTTTCCGATACGTTGTTGCACTTCGGTCGATACCGAGTCAAAGCCCTCCTGCGGCTTGACGGTAGCACAGCCGCCCGCGAACAGGCTCAGTGCGACCAGCACATAGATTTTTCTTGTAGACATAAAATACTCCTGATTTAACGAAACACATCAATGCCAAAGCATTGAGCGAACTAAAGCGTTAAATCAGCGAGCGCGGTGGTTTGAAAAGATTATCCTGAGGAGAGGTAATCAACTGATGACTTACACTTTCGGGTTTTGCGAATGCCTGCGATTCAGTATCAAGAATGATCGTATTTTGTAGCCCCATCGAAACAAAACAATGGGAACAACCCAATGAGTCTCCGGTCTCACAGCAATTATGCTCAGATTCCGCTGTGGGCGTAGATTCATCTAAAATTGTCACATCAGTAGATTGCATATGACATGGCATGTCGGACTTTGTATCCATATCTGTAGGTGAAAAATCAACTAGCGCAAAGCTACGGAAAGGCACCAGTAATAGCGATAACAGAGTCATGCAAATCATGACTCTCTGAAGTCGCTGTTGTCGATGCTTAATCCACATATCCACATTGTAGATCAAAAAGATTCGGGGGTGCTACTCAACATTACAATCATAACAATGAAACTAAAATCATATATTCGACAATTGAATTTAGAATGCTTTTTATTACTCATCTTTCACCTCTAGATATTAATTATCTGTCTGCTTAAGAATATTTCTTGTAAAAACTGAATACAGTGTTGGCAATACGAAAAGTGTTAATAGCGTGCATGAAACCAAGCCACCTACAACCACTGTCGCTAATGGTCGTTGAACTTCAGAACCAACCCCACTGGCTAATAACATGGGTATCAAACCTAATGCTGCTGTGCTGGCTGTCATCAGTACAGGGCGTAAGCGAGAGACTGCGCCGTCGTAAACAGCTTCGGCTATAGCCAAACCATCATCTAGTCTCTGGTTAATGGCATTAATCATAACAACGCCATTCAATACAGCGATTCCGAACAACGCAATAAATCCAATTGAACCTGGCACAGACAGATACTGCCCCGTGAAATACAAAGCAGCAATACCACCAATCAATGCCAATGGAACATTGATCATAATTAGTAACGCCTGCCCTACAGAGCCAAAAGCGAAATATAATAATAAAAATATTAGTGCCAACGACAAAGGAACAACAATCATAAGCCTGGTCTGGGCACGCTCCTGGTTTTTAAATTGACCGCCGAACACCACGGTATAACCAGGAGGCAATTCAATTTCACTTCCAATCCGTTCACGAAGTTCAGCAACAAGCCCACCCATATCACGCCCTTCAACATTCGATTGAATAACTACACGTCGTTGCACATCATCACGACGAATCTGTGGTGGCCCCGATTCGATTTCTACGGATGCCACATCACTTAATTTAACCCATGCGCCACCGGGTGACTGAAGTATCAAGGAACGAATTGAATCAACACTATCTCTATACGATTCGGCTAAACGGACATAGATGTCATATCGCTCATTGCCCTTGATAACCTGACCTGCCTGGCGACCACCTATCACATCGGAAACCAGATCCATAACCTGAGATACCGGCATTCCGTATCGTGCGAGCTGTTGCCGGTCCGGACGAATGACTAATTGTGCCTCACCAGTGATTTGCTCCATCTCTACACCACGCGTACCATCAACCTTGCGAGTCAGTGCTTCAATTTCTTTGCCCTTACTTGCCAGAACATCTAGCTCTGGACCAAATAGTTTTATCGCCAGCTGTGCTTTCACACCCGATAACAGTTCATCAACCCGTGTGGCGATCGGCTGTGAGAAAGAAAATAACAATCCAGGGTGAATAGACATTTTTTCTTCCATCAATGTCTGCAATGCTTTTCGATCTGTAGCGCTCGTCCACTCCGATACTGGCTTTAAACCCACGAATATCTCAGCATTAGACACCGGCTCAGGGTCACCACCAATTTCTGCACGGCCAACCCTACTTGAAACGTACAACACTTCAGGAAACGTCATAAGTTGCTGTTCAAGTTTTTGAGACACTGCTAATGAAGTGTTCAAACTTGAGGATGGCGCAAATGTGACCCGGATATTAAGCGTTCCTTCTTCCAGTTCTGGTACAAACTCTGTTCCCAACATCGGCACTGCTGACAGTGATACGACAAGCATTGTCACAGCCGTTGTGATAACCGCTATACGCTTTCGAAGTGCAACAGCCAATAAACCTTGATACCAGCGATCCAGTGGTCGCATTACAAAACTATCTTTATGCTGTATACCGTTTCGAAAGAGATATGTTGCCAGCGCAGGAACAATAAAAAGTGCTACCAGTAAAGACGCTAACATCGCAAGGACAATTGAAATCGCCATAGGCTGAAACAACTTGCCTTCTACACCTTCCAGTGTGAACAGTGGTGCGAACACAATAATAATAATCATTACAGCAAAGAATATCGGCCGCCCAACCTCGCGAGCAGATTCTTTGATACGTAACGCTATTCCGTGATCATCATGCCCACTATCAAATGGGTCTGGGTCATCAATAGCAACCTCATGCTGGATACGATTTCGATGAATGGCGTCAGGATTTGAGAGATGACTATAGATATGATCCATCATCACAATGGATCCGTCGATCATTATACCAATCGCAATAGTCAATCCACCCAATGACATCAAGTTTGCAGAAATTTCCCAGTAAGACATAACCATCAATGCAATGCCGATGGAAATAGGAACAGAAATAAGTACAAGCACCGTTACTCGAAGGTTAAGAATAAACAGCATCAACACAACAACAATCAATACGAAAGCCTGCACCAGAGCTTTTGTCACTGTATCTACAGCTTGCTCAACAAGATCAGATTGATCATAGAATGACTCAATTGTGACGCCATCAGGTAAAGCTGCTTGAATGATTGGCAGGCGTTCATTTACACCATCAATCGTCGCCTTGGTATTGGCACCGACCCGCTTCATCACAATACCTGCTACGACTTCACCTAGAACGACGGGTTGTCCCTGAGCATCACGCTTAGTCATGGTGACTGCACCTTGACGAATTTCTGGACCATACCTGACATCAGCCACATCGTTTACGTGCACAGAAACACCATCGACATCCTTTAATGGAATATTACCAATGTCCTTCAACCCGGCTTCATCACTGCGTACCCAGCCTACGCCACGTATCACCAATTGCTCTGCGCCACGATCAAGATACCAACCACCTGCATTGCGATTATTTACTTCAATAGCCTCAACAACTTCATTTACATTCATGCCATAAGATAAAAGTTGTTGGGGGTTTATCTGAACCTGGTACTGACGGACTTCGCCACCAAACGACAATACTTCGGTCACGCCGTTCACGGGCATGAGTAATAACTTTACAACCCAGTCATTGATACTACGTAATGTCGTCACATCATAAGCATCAGGGTTATCTGTCTTTAGAATGTATTGATAGACTTGCCCCAGACCTGACGTATTTGGTCCAATTTCCGGCGTGCCGATACCTTGGGGGATTTCTTCACTTGCAGCCTGTAATCGTTCAAAAACCTGTTGTCGCGCGAAATAAATATCAGTTCCTTCTTCAAAAACGACAGTAATTACCGATAAGCCTGTTTTTGATATAGAACGTACTTCTTCAACATTTGGTAGCGCGTACATGCCTGCTTCTACTGGAAATGTAATTAGCTGTTCAACTTCTTCAGCGGCTAATCCTCTGGCTTCTGTATTGACCTGCACCTGCACATTAGTTACATCAGGAAATGCATCCAGGTTGAGCTTGGGTATCAACAAAGCCCCTCCCACCAGCAACGCCACAAGAACAAGTACAACCAGAAATCGGTTTTCAACACCGAGGTCAATCATCTTATTTAGCATCGTGATGACCCTCAGTGGTTATGGATATCAAAGCCGGACTTGGCCAGCTCTGATTGTAAAAAGAAGGCACCAGAAACGACGGCACGTGTATCTGCATCGATGCCTTCAATTACTGCGCGATCTCCAACTGTACGGATTAACTCAACTTCAAGCGGCTCGAACTCATTATCCTCGTGTTCTACGAACACCAACCAATGACCATCAGGGCTTCGTAGCACAGCGTCAACAGGTAAAGCCATTGCCTTGTCTTCATGATTTGTTTCAAGCGTAACTTGCACGAAAAGACCAGGATGTAGTACATCATCTGGATTATTCACAGCTACACGAACCCCAAGTGTGCGTGTACGCGCATCGAGGGCATGATGAGCCTGAACCACCTTTCCTTGAAATACGTTCTTCTGATATTTAACGGTTACTTTTGCTCCAGTATCAATCTGCGCAGCCTGCTCGGGAGTTAATCTAGCCTCGACCCACAACACGGACTCATCGGTAATTTCAAATAGCACAGTACCGGCACTAACCAGTTCACCCTGAATGAAGTGATCGCGGATAACGGTGCCATTCTGCGCTGCCAGTAATTGAAACTCACCATTCGCCTGATTTAATTTCCCGCTCTTCAAGAGATTATCAAGTTGCAGTCGGGTCATACCATATGCGAGGACTTTGGAACGAGCCTGTTCACGGGCTACTCGTGCCTGAACATAACGTGATTCTGAGACAACTTTACGTCCTAACTTTCGCACTCGTTGCCACTCACGTTCAGCAACCATCAACTCCCCTTGAGCTGAAGCCATCTCAACACTAGAGAGTGTTACTAAAGGCTGTCCCTCTGTAACGGTATCTCCCAGTTTGGCATGCCGATTGATTATTTCAGCATCGATTCGTGGTGTCGTCTTACTTGTTGCGTAATCGTTAAGCAATACCTCGCCAGGTGCTTGAATAACAGTATGAATTTCCTGGGCTTTGAGGATTGCTGTCTGAATGTCGGCAGCAGATCGTTGTTGCTGACTAAGACGTACAACCTGTTCTTCATCACTGTGTCCATGCTCATCATGTGACTCTTTCTTGTCATAGTCGTGCTCGTCATGCGACTCTTTCTCGTCATGGTCGTGCTCGTCATGCGACTCTTTCTCGTCATGGTCGTGCTCGTCATGCGACTCTTTCTCGTCATGGTCGTGCTCGTCATGCGACTCTTTCTCGTCGTGGTCGTGCTCGCCATGCGACTCTTTCTCGTCGTGGTCGTGCTCGTCATGCGACTCTTTCTCGTCGTGGTCGTGCTCGTCATGCGACTCTTTCTCGTCGTGGTCGTGCTCGTCATGCGACTCGCTCGTACTATGGCCACGCTCATCATGAGAATCACATCCCTGAAGCCCAAGTGCTGAGACAATCAGCATGATGCCCACGAACTTCCATATTGATGTTTTATTCATTTTATTGACTCCTTATTTGCTAGCCACTGATTTAGTTCACCTGAAGCAGATAGCCACTTAACCCAGGCTTCCCAAAGCTGGCCTTGCCGCGCTACGGCACTTGCCTGAGTATCAAGAATTTGTTGTAGTTGAACGAGATAATCCGTTGTACTGACTTCTCCGATTTTCCATAAACGAGTAAGCAATTGAGTTTGCTGATCCAGGCTTTGTTTGCCCGTACTCAACCATGCTTTCCAAGCCTGATAATTAATGCGATAACGCAATGCTGCGGCCTGAACACGGGCAAGCAATTGCCGCCGTATACTCAAGGCTTCCTGCTGCTTGCTCACATACAAGGCATTGGCTGCATCGACATCAGCCCGAAAGTTATTTCGCACGTAAAGCGGGATTGCTAACGTAATACCGGTAAGTGTCTCTTTGCCTTCTTTGCCCGCACGCAAGCCAATAGTTGGATCAGGACGTTGCTCTAGTTCTTTGAGTTGTACTTGAAGACGACTAGCATCCATTTCTGCTCTCGCCTGTCGCATCTCGGGTAACTGGTCTATTTGTGCTTCAATATCCTGAGTCGCTCCACTCAGTGAATCTGTCAGCTGAGGCAGCATCGGTAACTGTTTCGAATCACTGCCTGTTATTGCTTTCAGTTGTTGGGATGTTTCCAGTAATAATATTTCGCTATCTGCCAACTGAAAACCAGCTTCTGCATTCGCTAATTCTGCAAGATCTCGTTCGATCTGGGGTAGATCGCCCACATCGAAGCGCCGTTGAGCAATCGCCTGGAAACGTGACATTATTTCCACCCGGCGCAATGTGATCTTTTGAAGTTGAGCACTAATTTGATATTGAGCAAGAGCCAACATCAATTCTGACGCTAAATTTTGCTTGCTGTGCTTATATGCTGCTTTCTTACCTTCAAGTTCATAACCCGCGATACGAGACAGCAATGTCCGCTTATCTCCCCAGTCAATTGTCTGACTTATACCCGCCGTTCGAGTATTAACATCCGTATTCTCATACTCCAGCTCAAGCTCTGGGTTATAGATAGGCTTGTCAGCACCACGTTGTTGCGCTCTTGCTACATCGATACCAGAACGCTGTGACATGACCTGTGGGTGTTGCGAAACCACTTTATACAACCAATCTGTCAACGCAGGAGCTTCCTGTGCTGTTGATAATGTTGAAACGAGCAAACCACAACACGCTAGCAGCCAGCTGAATCGTAAAATATTCATAGATTAATCCTGAAAAAAATAATCGTTACATGGACTATTGCCCATGACTTACATCTGGCATTTAGCCAGACAGATGTTCAGGATTACGCCAGTGGTGGGCGGTAAGGGGGACTAATATTGCGGGAATAGAAAGGAAACTGAGAATCAGGAACAACCTGAGTACCAGTATTTTGATAAGTCAAACCATTAACCAGAAGGCCAACAAGATGTGCGGAAGCATGACAACAATGATCACTGTCTACATCGTGGTTTGCGTGCTCAGGGGTAGTTTCTACATCCTGTGAATGATGTTGTTCTGAGTCAGTGGAATGTTCAGATTGAATCGTACCAGCCCACACAGCACTGTAACCAAGAATGCAAAGAGTCAGCATCAGGATCAATACGTGCTTTAATTTATTAGAGGTGATATTCATCTTTGCGAACGGTATAAATTATCATATGGGCTGTCAACTAGAATATTCTCTAATCATTAGTCTGAGCCGTAATCTGACATGATTCTGATTCCTCAACACTAGCTTTTTCGTTAAGCGCCTGTCGAATGATTAAATAGGCAGAGTGTAAAAATAATGATGACATCAAGGCTGCAACAATCAAATCTGGCCAGGCACTTTGGGTTACCAAAACAAGACCAGCTGACAGCATTACTGCCAGATTGCCAATAGCGTCATTCCGACTACAGAGCCAGACAGAACGAACATTCGCATCGCCGTCCCTGAAACGCATCAATAAAACAGCACTTATCATATTCGCAACAAAGGCCATCATAGCCACACCACCCATGATAAATTCATCTGGCTGCCCCAATATAAACATCCGATAAACGGTAGACCCCAACACCCACAGCCCCATCATTGCCAGTGTCGCCCCCTTGAAGAGCGCTGCATAGGTGCGCCACTTGAGTGCGTGACCGATAACCAACAAAGATATGGTGTAGGTCAAACTATCGCCCAGAAAATCTAAAGCATCCGCCTGCAATGCCATAGAGTCTGCCTTCATGCCCGCAACTATCTCCACTACAAACATAAAAATATTGATTGCAATAACAATCCATAGAACCCGCTTATAGGAAGGCGACACGCCATCGAATTTCGCGTTACTTTCACAGTCGCAGCCACTCATCCTGTTATCACCTTAGGTGTTTTTATTACTGCGACCTATACTAATACCTACAACGACTATAGCTTCAAGGAAAAGATATGAGTCAGGTCTATTCGATTGGTCAGATGGCAAAAACGGGAAACTGCAAGGTACAGACGGTACGTTATTATGAAAAACAGGGATTACTACCAGAAGCAGCACGTTCTAGCGGGAATCAGAGAATTTACACACAAGACCATATGAATCGCTTGAGCTTTATCCGACATAGCCGAGAGCTGGGATTTTCATTGGAACAAATACGAGACATGCTGACCCTCAATGACCAACCAACTCATTCATGCGGGGCTGTCGATGATATAGCCCGCGTTCATCTGGATGACGTGAAGTTTAAAATTAAGAGGCTACAAAGCATGAAGAAGGAACTAGAAAGAATGATTAATGAGTGTTCTGGTGGGCAAGTATCACAGTGTCGAATCATCGAAATTCTGTCTAACCATGAACTATGTATTACTGGTAGCCATAAGTAAGCGGCCCTACATTATATTTTCCTGGGTTTATAACCATGCAGAAATCACTCTCTATCGGCCGTCTTGCCGCAACTTGCGGAGTAAATGTTGAAACCATTCGGTATTACCAACGCATTGGGATCATCAGCGAACCTGAAAAACCAGCCCAGGGATTCAGACAATATCCCGCATCTGACATCGATCGGATTCTATTTATCAAGCGCGCGCAAGCACTGGGGTTTAGCCTACAGGAAATTAACGAACTGCTAGCACTGAATGAATCCTGCTGTGAAGATGTGCGTGAAAGGGCAATAGAGAAACGCGATCACATCGAAGCGCAAATAAAAGATTTACAACAACTTAGATCCAGTCTTGATGATTTGATCGATGCTTGCTGCCGTAACAGCAAGTCCGATGGATGCCCCATTATCACGGCCCTTAAAACCTGACCATGCACTTGACTCTGTACCTGAGTACAGAGTGTAAACTGCCATCACTGACAGTTATTTCTGGTGGTTATGCTTTCTCAACTGACTCAAAAAAGCGGCTCCGTCGGCACTCTCATCGCCGCTCTCGGTTGTCCTGCTTGCTTTCCTATCTTAGGAACAATTGGCTCTGCTCTCGGGCTTAGCTTTTTACTCGCCTTTGAAAGCATGATTGTTAATCATATCTTACCGGCATTTGCATTATTGGCGCTTATTCTAAATAGCTATCAATGGGGCAAGCTTGGACAACATATCCGTGGTTCATTCTCCGTAATCGGCCCCATCGCCGTTTTGATGACGCTGTATCAGTTTCCATTCTGGGAATATAGCTGGAGTATCTGGGTGTTTTATAGTGCTCTAATATTGATCATTGCAACGGCTATCTATGATTTATTGAAACCAGCTATACCCGTTTGCACTACAGATGATAATTGTACTGCAACATGATTGAGTATCAGTCCACGCTCACATGCCACACATTGTGGTCATCAAAAGATTGAAAAAATGCCGGACAATGCTTGTGAATGGTTTTATGAATGCGGGGCTTCTGGCAAGTTGCTGAAACCTAGTCCAGGTGATTGTTGTGTGTTTTGCTCCTACGGAAGTGTGCCCTGTCCGCCAATCCAAGCGGACAACCAGACTGGAGGTGAGTCATGAGTGATTGCTGTTCATCGAACACATGCTCTTCATTAAAACCTAGGAAGGCTGTATGCCCAGGTAATGGCAAGACGTATTCGTCTGTATCTGAAGTAACTATCCTTCACCATCTGAAAGAGCCATGGAAACATAACCTGAAGCCACAGGGCTATTATTTTTGTGATGACCCTCATTGTGATCTGGCTTACTTTGGAGAAGATCAAACTACTATCTCAAAGCAAGAATTACGTACTACAATCGGCGTGAAAGAAGCGGATCAAGATACTTTGGTCTGCTACTGTTATGGAGTCAGTAAAGCCGACGCCGTTACATATCCTGCAATAAAGGAGTTTGTAACAGAGCAAACGAAGATAGGCTCTTGCGCCTGTGAAACCAGAAACCCTTCAGGAAAGTGCTGTTTAAAAGATTTTCCTAGATAAGCCACGTCGAAGTGCTGATCGTAAGCGGCATCTAGCCTCAATTACTGTGTGCCAAATGTCCCATTTGTGGTGATTATGCCCCATCAAGCAATGTTTATGAATGGCTACTTCTGGCACAGTCGTGTCTCTCAGCATAGCTACACCGAATGACCCATACGTGGTGATTGTAGTCTGTCAGAGCACAATTTAAATGCCCAGTATTGGTACTGTTTAAACCTACAATACCCATAATTAAATTCTGGTATACACACAATATTCCGAATACACGTCCTTTTCACTGTCTAACCAGATATAGACATACTCAAGCATCCGACGAGTTATACTCGCGAAATGATATATGTCATTGTTCATCTCTATGTCCGACACACTGTCTCAGAATTACAGGCATACGAGCACCAGGTCATGCCTATATTAAGCGAACATGGTGCTACACTGATTTCAGCCTTCAGACCGGAAGGCCAAGATGTCCCTGATGAAATTCATGTCATACAGTTCCCATCGCGTCAGTCCTATGACGACTATCGAGAGGATGAACGTGTTATTGCCCTGCGCACTTTGAGAGAAAACGTGATAAAACTTGCTGAGATCTATATTTCAGATGAGCTTATTGATTACAGTAACCATTTCGGACTGAGGGAGTAACGATTTCAATGGGTTTGTTCGATGCAATCACGTTGATGGGTGTCATGCTAATACTCGCGGCACTGCCCAGTGCCAGTGTTGCATTAGTTGTCGCACGAGCGGCCACGCATGGTATTTCGAATGGCATAGCGGTCGCTGTCGGCATCATAATGGGTGATTTGGTCTTTATTGCACTGGCCATACTTGGATTGACGACCCTTTCACAAGCACTCGGTGGGTTTTTTATTCTCATCAAGATAGCCGGTGGTGGTTACCTAATCTGGCTCGGGATTCAACTGTGGCGATCATCAGGTACTCAACCTTCGATTAGCATTAGCCAAAGAGATCATCCCGATGGTCATTTGACCTCATTCGTCGCGGGTTTTTTGCTAACACTCGGCGACATCAAAGCGATCTTATTTTACGCAAGCCTGTTCCCGCTGTTTGTCAATCTACAGAGCGTGTCGATGTTGGACATTGTCGTTGTCGTTTCAATCACCGTGGTCAGTATTGGCGCTGTCAAAATCACCTATGCGGTTTTCGCGCAGCGTTTAAGCCAGCACTTTGAGCAGCGTCGATTGACCCGGCTGCAGCAAAAAACAACAGCGGGAATACTGATCGGTGCTGGTGGCTATGTTGTGTTCAAGCCTTAATGTCATCAGATTGTCCTCATCAAGACGACTATGGAGCTCACGGCCAATATAAGTGAATGACTATGATGGTCGTTTTGAATAACGATCAAACCGACGTATCAATAGATCATAGAGTTGCTCAGTCGGCACCAATTGAAGTGCCTTATGATGCGCTTGAGTGGCGAGCGCATGTTGTTCCGTTCGATAGAGTAAGTCAGCTTTAACGGCATACCAGTGGTAGCTGGTTTCGAACCATCCAGATGCATGCACCGTATTGAGGACATCTAAACCGGCTTGAGCACCCTTCCACTCAGCCATTGCAATGGCTGCATTGAGTTGCGTCATGGGTGATGACCCCATTGTTTTCAGCAGCGAATATGATGAGACAATTCGTTCCCATCTCGTGGCGTCATAGGTTTTTGCTAAACAATGCTCAGCGGCTATACCTGCTTCCACATGATAGTGTGAGATTTGATCTCCCTGGGCAGATTGCTCCAGATAACGCAGGCCAATTCTGATGAGATTCTGATCCCATCGAGTTCGATCCTGTTGTTCCAGCAACAATAACGCACCCCATTGATCCTCTCGAGCAGATAATCTGGCTAGGTGCAGATACATCAAGGCTAATAACGCGTCGGTTTGTGGTGTTTTTCCTAATGAATGGTCGGCCAATAAGAGTGTCAGCCGGATCGCTTCCTCACAAAGTTCGCGTCGAATCGAATATTCACTGTGCGACGATAAATAACCTTCTGTGAATAATAGATAGAGCACTTTATGAACAGCGGGCATTCGATCTGAAATGTCATGATCAGACAATGCTGTCGTATTGAGCTGTTCTTTTTCTAGTATTGTTCTTGCACGACTGAATCGTTTATAAACATTGGCCTTGGAAATGAATAATCGTTGCGAAATCTCATCGATATCAAACCCACATAGGCTTTTTAGTGTGAATACTAGTTGTGATTCAATCGGGATTCGCACATGGCACGCAAGAAATAACGTTCGTAATAGCGCATCGGACATATCATCCTGAAGCGGAATCTCAATACGAGCAGATTCAGTCTCCGCTTCTGATGGAAGATGCAGAGTTCTGAGTTTTTGTTGGGTTCGGGTATTACGAAACTCATTCATCAATTTGCGATACGCGACCTGGTACAACCAGGCTGTTGGGTCACTGGGACGACCTTGTCGAACCCAGTGACTTAGCGCTTCTATGATTGCCGACTGTACTGAATCTTCAATCAGCTCCAGATGTTGTGAGCCAATACGGCGCAGCAACGATGCCACCAACAAGCCATATTCGTGTCGTGTGTGACGTCAGCGTAATGCGGACAGCCGGTCTGATTTACTAAGAGACAGAATTAGTTCATCGTTAACCTGAAAAGGAAACGATGATGAAAAAGATAAGTGCCGAGAAAGCAGTTCGGGATATACGCCGAGCCACCCGCAGAAAGTATTCAGCTGAAGAGAAAATCCGTATTGTCCTGGAAGGACTCCGAGGTGAGGAATCGATATCGGAGCTATGTCGCCGAGAAGGCATTAACAGCAATGTGTATTACCGCTGGTCGAAAGAGTTCATGGAAGCCGGTAAGAAACGTTTAGCTGGTGATATTGTCCGAGAGGCAACGACCGATGAAGTGAAAGAGCTCAGGGCAGAAGCGGCCGCCTTGAAAGAAGCGCTGGCTGAATCGGTCATGGAAAATCGCTTACTGAAAAAAAGCGTGATCGAGGATGGGGAGTCCGATACATGAGGTATTCGGCAGCAGAGAAGTACGAGATTATCCGTACCGTTGAAGAATCCAATCTACCGGTCAGACAAACGTTACGGCGCTTGGGTGTCGGTAAGTCCGCTTTCTACCACTGGCTCAAACGCTATCAGGACGACGGCATTGATGGACTGGAAGACAGGAAGCCATCCGCACTGGCCGCCTGGAATCGTGTGCCACAAGCACATAGGGATGCGGTCATTGAGCTCGCACTGGATCAACCGGCACTCTCGCCTCGTGAGGTTGCTGTCAGTTACACAGATCAGGAGAGCTACTTCGTCTCAGAATCGACGGTATACCGCATTCTCAAGGCCGAAGACCTGATCACGAGTCCAGCGTATATCCTGATGCAGGCCAGTGATCAGTTCCAGCATCAAACCCGCCGTGTTAATGAACTGTGGCAGACGGACTTCACCTACTTCAAGATCATCGGCTGGGGCTGGTATTACCTGTCCACTATCCTGGATGACTACTCTCGATACATCGTTGCGTGGCGTCTGTGTAGCAGCATGAGTGCTACTGATGTGCAAGATACGCTGGATGATGCCTTGGCCTTTACTGGATTAGATCAAGTCAAGGTGAAACATAAACCTAGATTGCTTTCGGACAACGGACCCTGCTATCTATCCGGCGAGTTATCCGGTTATCTGGAGAAGCAAGGCATGACGCATACCCGTGGTGCGCCGTACCATCCGCAGACGCAAGGCAAAATTGAGCGTTGGCATCGATCTATGAAGAATCAGATCCTGCTTAATCACTATTATCTGCCCAATGAACTACAAGAGCATCTGCAGCGATTTATCAATTACTACAACCATGAACGGTATCATGAATCGTTAAATAACCTGACTCCAGCGGATGTGTTTTATGGAAGGGATCAGGACATTCTGGAACAACGTCAACAGATCAAATTAAATACGATGATCCAACGACGGAAAATGTATTACGATAGGCAGTACAATTTAACCCAATAGATGAGCTGATCTGTCTCTTAACTTCAGGCCAACATCTGTCCGGATGCTTTGACGACGTACACCCCAAATTAGTGTACTGGATAATTAAACGAGGCAGCCATGTACATGATCGGTTACTAACACTGATAGAACACTCTATTGATGAATTCAACAAACTTGAGGATGAAGGGAATTCTTCCAAGCTAAATGAGATTCGGTTCAACTCTCCTAATGCAATACCTGATGAACAAATGAGAATTATCTGGCGCTTATTCTTCACAGGAAGAGTGAAATCCTCTTGGAGAGAGCTAGATTTTTATAACTGGAAAAGACGTCTGAGCCGTGAAGGTTTATCCTCGACAGTACGCATGCAATTGCGTGAAATACTTAGTCCTAAAATCAAGCTCAGAGAGCCATTCTATTGGGATGACGAAGACACATCTGAAGGTACGACAAGAAGACTAAAACAACTAGTTGATTGGGAATTGGTACTAGAAGGTGATCATGTTCGTTCATCAATGCAGAATATTAGCGACAGAATAGGCGATCATCACTTGGTAGATTTATTCGACGATATCCAATCATTGCTACGCGATGCACTGGATATTCTCAAAGAAATGGGCGAAGCCAATGAGAGAAAGGATAACTCTATATGGGATTTGCCCTCGATAAGTGAGCATTGGCAAAATCGAGGGTTTAGAGACTGGATAGTATTAATAGAGTTACTACGTGACTCGTGGATAGAAATAAAAGCTACAGATTCAGATAAGGCCAGGCAGATTGCAAACAACTGGTTCAATTTGCCATATCTTACCTTCAAACGACTAGCATTATTTGCAGCAAGTCAGGATGAAAGCATACCGCCAGAAACATGGTGTGAATGGCTAATATCAGAGAATAGCTGGTGTCTCTGGGCGGTAGAAACCCAGAGGGAAACAATGCGCCTACTAGCTTTGCAAGGAGGGAATATATCTATAAGCGAAAAAGCTTCCTTAGAATCAATCATACTCTCCGGGCCTCCACGCTCAATGTATCCACACGTTAGTGATGAAAACTGGCAATCTATTGTTGATAAAGATACGTGGTTACGACTAGCAAAATTAAACGAAAGTGGTCTAGAACTTAGCGGTACAACTAATTCACGTTTGGATATATTAGCTTTGAACAATCCAAGATGGAGTTTGTCGCCGCATCAACGTGAAGAATTTCCTCGCTGGCATACGGGTACTGGCTCGCCTGATTATGAAGAGAACCTTCAAATTGACATTGCACCTAATAACCGTAGAGAACTAATTGAATGGCTAAAAGAGCCAAAATCCTCCAGTTCCTTTTTTCACGAAGACAATTGGCGTGAACTATGTGAGAGCAGATTTTTCCTTTGTCTTTCAGCGCTAAATCAATTGGCGATTGATAAGGAATGGCCTATTGACTACTGGAGAAAAGCATTACAAGTCTGGAGTGGACAGGGGCAGACAAAAAGGTCTTGGACATATGCAGCCGGATTAATCAATGAAATGCCTGAAGATATTTTCAGCGAACTAGTAGGCCCTATTTCGTGGTGGCTACAGAAAGTTTCTGATTCAGTAATAAACAGAGAAGAATTATTGTTTGGTTTGTGTCGTAGAATTATGCACATTCAAGACAAGGACGATATCGATAGGGATGATCCTGTATCAAGTGCAATTAATCACCCAATCGGGCACGTGACTCAGACCCTAATGAACGTATGGTTTCATACCGAACCGAATGACAACGATACCTTACCAGACCAGATTGAAGCATTTTTTACAGCTTTATGCGATGTTGATACCGAGTATTATCGCCATGGTAGAGTGATACTGGCATCACAGCTAATACCACTATTCAGAGTTGACGCAACCTGGAGTAGAAATCACCTATTACCCTTGTTTGACTGGGATCGCGATGCAACTGAGGCAAAAGCTTCATGGGAAGGGTTTTTGTGGACGCCACGTATACACACACCTCTACTTGTCGCGATAAAACCACATTTTCTAGATACTGCGAACCATTACGATAATCTCGGTGATCACAAAAGGCAGTATGCAGCTTTTCTTACTTATACAGCTCTAACTCATATCGATGACTATACATCTGAGGATTATGGAGCAGCTTTTGAGGTATTACCTCGTGAAGGCCTTAATGAAGCAGCAGACGCACTCAATCAAGCTTTAGAAGGTGCTGGAGATCAAAGAGAAGACTATCTTTCAAATCGCGTTCTTCCTTTTTGGAACGAGATCTGGCCTAAATCGCTCGACTTAGTCTCGGAAAATATTTCAGAGTCTCTCGCTCGTATGGCTATTAATGCAGGTAGTGGGTTTCCAAGTGCATTGTCAGCTGTAATAGATTGGTTATTGCCAGTAGAATATCCTGACTATACCGTACACCAATTAAAGAAAAGCGATTTATGTCGCCGATTTCCAGATGATGCTTTAAGGTTATTGAATGCCATCATTGACAATCAACAGTGGCTTCCACGTGAATTAAGCGAATGCCTTTCTAGCATTATTGATGCTAAACCAGAATTAGTCCAAGACCATCGATATCAAAGACTCCTCGAATATTCACGAAGTTAAACACTATTGATAGATAGCCATCTCGCGCTCATAGCGCATCCTATCTGGATCTTCGATAAACTCGACCTCATTAATCGAATCCACATAATCTTTGGGTAGATTGTTTTCAGTAGCACCGGTTATTACATGATGTGTGTACCAATCATATGGCGTCAAACTAGGATCTATGCTCGTAGCATAGTATGTGATGGCTATTATTAGTTCACCTGAGTTAGTGGTAAGAGTTACCTCTTTTTCATCATAACCAAAACCAAGACCTTCTTTTCTATCTAGACTCGTTTTATCTGATATATCGATTTCGTATACGACACCAATAACTTCATCATCAGTACTATTGGTAAAATATGCATCACATTTACCTGAACCATCTTTGCTGGCTTTATGGAATCGAAGATCATGCCCTACTAGAGTAGCTACAGTAACTAATTTTGCGGATGGAACTCTATCCACCAATCTCCTTAGTGACATGTTCGAACCGTACGAAAAATAAAGCATCTTCATTAGTATCATTCAATTTTCACTTAAAATATTATTCTAGTTCTACTTTGAAAATAGCTTCTTTATATCGACATTAATGCCGAATACCCCTGGCTTAAAAGTCATTGTAAAGTCGATTTTCTTTTTATCCTGGACGCTCCAGCCTGATGCCTTAAGTAAGTCATCAATCTGATAACGAGCTTCTTGCTCTGGATTCTGATTTGGAGCCATATGAAATGATGGATTGTTTTAATTTCTTCTTATTATCATCAGATTTTACCTGTAGGTATAGTCATACACCTAAATCTGTATCCTGTCTTTCATCAGGCTTGACTGAAATCAGGTAGTTCATCCACTAACGCCACCCTTCTTAGACTCCTTCTTATACACTTTCATTATTGCGCAACCATCATCATATGTTGGTTGTTTACGTGCCCCTGTACGAAATTTACTTAGTTTCGACCGCTCGATGCCGGTGATCTCTGACATTTTATAGTCATTCAATCCCCAGCTACGTAGATCTTCAAGAATCTTAGAAAAGTCTGTTGGCATCCCTTCGCTCTGTAATTCAGGTTTTATCAATATAACTATTTAAGTGACAAATAGCACTAAATATATCTTGACAGTAGTGACGATCGTCACTATTCTGGGAGCCGTTAGTTAGATGACGTAACGGAAATATTTATCACCTTTTCGAGGAGAAATAAAAAATGAAATCTGTAGAAAATATGACTTTAGCGAAAAATTTCGATATGTGCCCCTTTGACAGCCATGTGCGCTGTCTTAATGAAATAATTGACTGGATGCCATCACCAATAAATAAATTTTTGGTGTCTGTGTTCTCTGACCCCAGCATTGCAACTTCTTTTAGTATTTTACCAGGTAGCAAGAATCATCATCATGGCGTTGTGGGCGGCTTGCTAAAACATAGTGTGCAATGTTGCGTAAAGACAGGTAAAGAGGCGAAACAGCATTTTTCTAATATGCTGACCGGAATAGGCGCAACGGCCGCGTTGTTACACGACATTGGCAAAGTACGTACTCATCGTCCTGATGGCAGGAAAACAAAACTGGGTATGTATGTCCAGCACGAAGACTTAACCTTAGAAATACTGGCCCCTCATTTACAGATACTTGATCGTGAAGCACCTCATGCGGGCATGCTTTTAAGACGTCTTCTCACGATTAAGGCCCCACATAAGTCTGCTCATCCTCTGGAAATCCTAGTGAAGACAAGTGACTGGTTTTCTACCGCGATGGATCGCCATCAAACCGCGTTTGAAGATAAACCAGATGATCATTACTACGCTTATCTGCCTGAGGGATTATATTTGTGCTAGATTCTCAATCGAAATTTAGACTGAAACCTGCTTGTAGATAGAATTGTAGATAGCTTTCTACTGAATTATAGAAAAGCTTTTTTAAAACAGGAACTTAATACAGATTAATGGCGGAGAGCGAGGGATTCGAACCCTCGATACGCGTTAACGTATACGCCCTTAGCAGGGGCGCGCCTTCAGCCACTCGGCCAGCTCTCCAATTTATAAAATCGCTACTTTTTATCGCTCGCATCAGCGTCATCCTCATGCTGAATACGATCATAAATTTCTTCCCTGTGTACAGATACATCACGTGGTGCATTCACACCCAGTCGCACCTGATTCCCCTTGACTCGCAATACTGTTACAGAAACATCATCACCAATCATCAATGTTTCACCAACCCTCCTGGTCAAAATCAGCATATTGCTTCTCCTTGCAATCTCTCCGCCTCCGAACATCCATTTATTCGTAAGATCGGTTTATTATTATCCTGACAATCTTATTATTATATAAAATACCGCCAGCTATTTTGCTTTATATCTTCTCATTATCCCCCAGCATCTAATCGAAAACCAGCCTGCCCGCCCTTTAATTTCAGACCACTTATTCCTGCTCTAAACCAAATGTTTCATGCAGTGTACGCACTGCTAATTCCAGATATTTTTCATCAACCACGACTGACACTTTAATCTCTGAGGTCGAAATCATCTGGATGTTGATATTTTCTTTGGAAAGCGCTTCGAACATGCTACTTGCAATACCAGCATGAGATCGCATACCAACTCCAACGATAGAGACCTTAACAATCTTATCGTCACCAATGACATCACGTGCTCCGAGTTCCTTAGCCGTACTTTGCAGTGTTTCAAACGCCTTTTCAAAATCATTGCGATGCACTGTAAACGTAAAGTCAGTCGTATCATCCTGACCAACGTTCTGTACGATCATATCGACCTCAAGATTGCTGTCCGCAATTGGTCCAAGGATACGATGCGCCACGCCCGGCTGATCCGGTACACCAGTGACAGTTAATTTTGCTTCATCACGGTTGAACGCGATTCCAGATATTTTTGGTTGTTCCACACCTGATTCCTCATAACTAATTAAAGTACCCCCGCCTTCCTCGAACGAAGATAGAACACGTAAGGGCACATCGTACTTTCCGGCAAATTCCACAGCTCGGATCTGTAAAACTTTTGATCCTAAACTCGCCATTTCCAGCATTTCTTCAAAGGTAATACGGTCTAAGCGACGTGCTTCAGGAACAACTCTTGGGTCCGTTGTATATACACCGTCAACATCGGTAAAAATCTGGCACTCATCAGCTTTCAACGCTGCAGCCAAAGCAACTGCAGTCGTATCAGAACCACCGCGCCCCAATGTTGTTATATTGCCGTTCTCATCGACGCCCTGAAAACCGGCGACAACGACAACCCGACCAGCATCTAGATCAGCACGCATCTTCTTGTCTTCAATAGACTGAATACGGGCCTTTTGATGAGCATCATCGGTGAGGATATGAACTTGAGCACCTGTATACGAGCGAGCTGCCTGTCCGCGCTTTTCCAGCGCCATACTCAATAACGCAATCGTGACCTGCTCTCCAGTCGCTACGAGAACATCATATTCACGTGCAGCGGGACGGCTTGTGATTTCGCTGGCGAGACCGATCAGACGATTGGTTTCACCGCTCATGGCAGAAACAACAACAACGACATCGTGTCCTTGCTCTTTATAGCCAATTACCTTTTCGGCAACTGCTTCGATACGCTCAGTCGTCCCGACCGAAGTACCGCCGTATTTTTGAACGATTAATGCCACAATCTTCCTGATTATGCTGTGTGATTAAATTTAAGTATCACCGTAAACGGGGGCGCATTTTATATGAAATAACCGAGCAACAATAGTGCAGCGCAATATATTTTCTACTCACTCAGTCGCTGCTCGACCCAGACAGCAACGGATTTCAAAGCCCCGGGCAGTGCATCGACATCACTACCACCGGCCTGAGCCATATCGGGACGACCTCCACCGCGGCCACCGACCTGCTGAGCCACCATATTAACCAGATCCCCTGCCGGAATCTGTTTACTGGCTTCTTTACTCACACCCGCAATCAGACGAATTTTACCGTCCTCAATACTGGCTAACACAACTGCGGCATTACCCAGTTTGTTCTTGAGCTGATCCACCGTCTCACGCAGTAATTTCACATCGGCATTTTCCATCGTTTCTGCCAGAACATTAATACCACCTACTTCCACAGCCTGATTGGCAATATCATCGCCCTGATTACTTGCCAGCACAGACTTCAGTTGCTCCAGTTCTTTATCAACAACGCGCAGACGATTCGCCATAGAGCGTACATTCTCAGCAATTTCCTGACGTGAGCCTTTAACCAGTGATGAAATCACTTCAAGATCATGTTCTGCTTCTGAGACAACATTCAGGGCGGCTTCACCGGTAACTGCTTCAATCCGACGCACGCCCGCAGCAATACCGGTTTCCAGTGTGATCTTAAATAAACCGATATCTCCGGTCCGTTTCACATGTGTACCGCCGCAGAGTTCAACGGAAAATTCACCGAGACTCAGCACCCGAACATCATCGTCATACTTCTCACCAAATAACGCCATCGCTCCAGACTGAACAGCATCATCTAAACTCATTAATTTCGTCGAGGCTTCATGATTAGCACGTATATGTTGATTGACCATGCGTTCAATGGTTGCAAGCTCATCAGGCTTCACAGGGTTTGGATGGGAAAAATCAAAACGTAACCGCTCTGAATCCACCAAAGAACCTTTCTGCGCCACATGCTCACCCAGAGTCTGACGTAGTGCCGCATGCAACAAATGCGTCGCAGAATGGTTTAAAACTATCGACTGACGCCGTTCTTTATCGATCGACAGCTTAACTTTATCACCAACGCGTAACGTGCCCTCCTTCAGTGAGCCAATATGCACAAACGCATTACCCTGTTTCTGCGTGTCTTCAACTTCAAATAAAGTCGAACCAATAGAGATAATACCCTGATCACCCACCTGACCACCGGATTCCGCATAGAACGGTGACTCTTTTAGAACAATGGAACCGCTCTGTCCTCGACGTAATTCATTGGTTGAATCACCATCGAGAACTAAGGCCGATATCTCAGCATTCCCATCAGTATTATCATAACCGGTAAAACTGGTTTCCAGGTCCGCACTCAGACTCGCACTGTAATCCGCTTTGAAACTACCAGCCGCACGCGCCCGCTCACGCTGCTCATTCATGCTTTGTTCAAAGCCCGGCATATCCATACCCAGACCTCGTTCGCGCGCAATATCGGCCGTCAAATCGACTGGGAAACCATATGTGTCATATAAACGAAAAATAGTATCACCAGGAATATCGCCAGTAGTAATGCCACCAATATCCTGTTCCAGTATCTTCATGCCCTGCTCAAGCGTTTCAGCAAAGCGCTCTTCTTCTTCCTTTAGCGCCTGTTCAATCTGCGCACGACCTGCATTCAGTTCAGGATAGGCATCACCCATCTCACGACACAGTGATTCGACCAGCTTATAAAAGAACAAATCTTTAGCACCGAGCTGATTACCATGACGAATGGCACGGCGAATAATACGGCGCAGCACATACCCACGACCATCATTCGATGGTTGCACACCGTCAACGATCAGAAAAGCGCAACTACGGATATGATCTGCAATCACGCGCAACGACTTTTGATGCTCGTTTTTAACACCAATGACATCAGCCGCAGCCTGGATCAGGTTAACGAATAAATCGATTTCATAGTTCTCATGAACATCTTGCAAAACCGCTACCAGACGTTCGAGCCCCATGCCCGTATCAACGGACGGCTTCGGTAACGGTTCCATCTTGCCAGTTTCATCACGGTTGAACTGCATGAATACCAGATTCCAGATTTCGATATAACGATCACCGTCTTCCTCAGGCGTTCCCGGAGGCCCGCCTTCAATCTCAGGGCCATGATCATAGAAAATTTCGGTACAGGGACCACATGGCCCCGTATCACCCATTGACCAGAAGTTGTCGCTCTCAAAACGCTTTCCAGGCTTGTCGCCGATCCGGGTAAAACGATCCGGATCAACGCCAATCTGTTTTAACCAGATATCCGCCGCTTCATTGTCGTCTTCATAAACAGTGACCCATAGACGCTCAGCAGGCAGGCCGGCGACTTCCGTCAGGAACTCCCAGGCATATTTAATCGCGTCTTGCTTGAAGTAGTCACCAAAACTGAAGTTACCCAGCATTTCAAAAAAGGTATGGTGACGTGCGGTATAACCGACGTTCTCCAGATCATTGTGCTTGCCACCCGCGCGCACACAACGTTGTGACGAGGTTGCACGATGGTAGTCTCGCTTTTCACGACCAAGGAAGACTTCCTTGAATTGCACCATACCAGCATTGGTAAATAACAATGTCGGATCGTTACCGGGAACCAGAATCGAGCTGGGAACAATCTTGTGTCCCTTGTCCTGGAAATAATCCAGAAACATCTGGCGAATTTCTGCGCTGCTTTTCATCCCTGAAGCTGTCCTCTGAGAGTCTCTCGATCTATTAGCAGGCTATTGAAATTCCACTCAGCTGGCATGATACAGCGTTAAAAATGATCTCAAGATGCTCATTTATTGACATATAAACTGCGCTCTTTCGATCATTTTTGCCTTGTCTCATACTCACCTGACCGAATTTCAATAGCCTGCTACAGACTGGTAAAAAATGAGGGCGAATTTTGCCACAAATATGACGGGGAAACAGCCTGAGTTTGATGGATTTAGGCGAGATTATTCGCCATTAATCGCGTAACTGATCTGCTCACTGGAAAACCCCCTTGATTGCATGAAACGACTGCGTTTCGCCTTCTCCTTGTAATCACTGAAAACCTTACCACGGTATTTCTTTTCATAGACCGATTGTGCCAGTTCAAACCAGTCAAATTTCTTTAAATTGAGTGCCTGTTCAGCCGTCGATTCATCGACTCCCTTCTGATTGAGCTCCATACTGATTTTGTACGGACCATGACCGCGTTGATAACGGGCCTGAACAAAGGCCTCTGCAAAACGCTCATCGCTCTGAAGCCCTTGCTCTATCAAACGCTCCAGTGCTTCTTCAACTTCAATCTCGTCATAGCCTTTGGAACTGAGCTTCCATCGGAGCTCGGACTGTGAATGCTCACGACGAGCCAGATAACTGACTGCTTTTTGTAGCGCCGTCTCAGAATGCTCTGGACGTTCCTGTTCAGAAAAATCTTCGATCACAAAATCAGGCAAGTTCTGTATTGATGTTATTCAAAACCTGTAAAGGATCATCCGCCTGAGTAATCGGGCGACCAATCACCAGATAACTCGCCCCTGCAGCTATTGCCTTGGTCGGCGTCATGATGCGTTTCTGATCATTCACATCAGCACCCGCAGGACGAATCCCTGGCGTTACCAACTGAAAATCAGCACCACGTAACTGACGTAAACGCTCGGCCTCCAGCGCAGAACACACCACACCGTCCATACCCGCCTGTTCCGCCAGAGCCGCCAGACGATCCACATTCTCCGCAGGCTCACCCGCTACGCCGATACCCTGTAAATCAGACGTATCCATGCTGGTCAGAATCGTCACCGCAATACAGATCGGACGATTGTCATAACCCCCCACCGCATTTGCAGCCGCCTCCATCATCTTCAAACCACCGAGCGCATGCACATTCACCATCCATACACCCAACTCAGCCGCGGCACGACACGCCGCCGCAACGGTATTCGGAATATCATGAAACTTCAGATCCAGAAAAACCTGAAAACCCTTCGCCTGCAACGACTCCACAAATTGTGGACCACCCCGCACAAACAACTCCTTCCCCACCTTCAGCCGACACATCGACGGATCCAGACGATCCACCAACCCCGATGCCGAAGACGTATCCGGAAAATCTAACGCAACAATTACTTTTGGGTCATTCATTAAACAGTTTCCATTTGAAATATTGGTAAATACATTGCGTAAATTATTATGGGAATCAGTGAGATAATAAACAGCAATAGAAATATATTCGAAACAAGAATGTTATTCGCAACGCTATCTTCGATATGCTCAACTCTAAGGTATCTTGCATAGATTAAAAGGGGAATAGGTAATAACAGTGGAAGCAAAATATGTGAGACAAGCATAACTTCTGTAATGACAGGTAATTCTGCTCCAAATTCTCTAAATAGATTCTCGAAATCTGGAATCTGCATATAGGCACCAATACTGAAAACAACTATCAAAATTGCATTAAGTAAAACTAATGATTTCAGTAATATCATCTGAAATGAATGCCTTTGAAAAACCGGATATTTTTACGAGGACAAGGCGCATCCACGCGCAAGGAGCGAGCGTATAAATAATACGTGAACGACTGAGCATGGAAGCAACGCCGTCATCGTGAAAATAGACGCTTTTCAAAGGTATTCATTCGCCTTCGACGCCGTGTACGGGCTTCATATTATGCCAACTCTTACACCCCGGACACTGCCAGTGCAACGACCGCCCCTTAAACCCACATTTCACACAGTTATAAATCGGCTTATTCTCCAGAATCTTCTGTGTCAGATCGCGTAACATCATCAGATTCTCTTTGGCACTTTCTTCGCAATAGGCCAAATGTACATCGATCAACTTGTCCAGGCCGCGCACCGTTGGGCGCCGCCTTAACTGAGTCGTAATATATTCTTCTGCGGCTTCATCACCATCCCGACTCTGAATCAATGATGCCTGTGCCAGCATGGCGGAAAGCCCAGTCGACTTTTCAACCAGCTCATCGAGATACGGCATGACATCATAAGGTTTACCCAGACGTGCATAACAGGACAACAGGTCTTCTATAATCTCAGGGATGTACTCGACATCCTGCTTCTCGACATTTTTATAGGCATGAATCGCCTTTTCATATTCGCCTGCTTCTCGATGCAGTTTTCCAAATAGTAGATTGGCTCGTACGCACCCGGGATCAGTGGCCAGTGCTCGATCCAGATATCGAATCACGGCACTGATATCTCCACGTTCTTTAGTCTGCTCAGCTAGTTCGCAAAAATACTGGGCCATGACACTGTCGTAGTTTTTACCCGTCTGCGTTGATAACTCGCGAGTGGCTTCAATGGCACTTACCCAGTCTTTTTCCTGCTCATAGATATCGATCAGGTATTCGAGTGCCCGTGCATGGCTGCCAGGTCGTTGTATGATTTCCTTGAATAGGTCTTCGGCCCGATCCAGTAATCCTGCACGCATATAATCTTCCGCGAGAGCCAGTAATGCCTGAGAACGATGTTCATCGGTAAGCGTTTCGCGAGCGATAAGATTTTGATGGATGCGGATGGCACGATCTACCTCACCCCGACGACGGAACAGATTGCCCAGAGCAAAGTGTGTCTCAACCGTATCCTTGTCGACCTCAGCCATACGCAGGAAGACCTCAATCGCCTTATCCTGCTGCTCATTCAGTAGATAGTTCAGGCCTTTGAAGTAGTCGCTATTGAGCTGACTCAGAGATTTGCCGCTATTACGGCGACGACTGCGAGACGCCGCAAACCAGCCGGACGCTGCAGCAATGGGTAAGAGTAAAAATAAGGCTGTATTTAGATCAGTCATACTGCGACTGCTCGCATAAGGGATATGCGCAAAGTGTAAGTTTTAGTACAGAAAAAGAAAACTCAAAATCAGGAAGAAGCGGCTTCGTTTTTACGCATCTGTTCCTCATGCATTCCTTCATCCACACGCTCACGCAGTTCTTTTCCCGGTTTAAAATGTGGTACATGCTTAGCGGGTAAGGCAACAGATTCACCCGTTTTCGGATTACGTCCAACACGTGCTGGACGATGATGCAGAGAAAAACTACCAAAACCACGAATTTCAATACGCTCGCCATTGGACAGTGACTGACTCATCATTTCCAGCAGGCTTTTTACCGATAGCTCAATGTCCCGATAAGCGAGATGATTGAGTTTTCGTGACAATGTTTCTATGAGTTCTGATTTTGTCAAACCTTCCCCCTCCCAAAGGATCGGTCTTAATCATAACCTAGTTAACCACATAAACGAACAGGTTACCCAATAAAAATATCGGGTAACCTGTTGTTATTTACAAAGTTTTACTCGTTTTCACCTTTCATTTGCTCTTTCAGCAGGTCACCCAGACTGGATGTGCCAGCTGCGGCAGAAGATGAAGCGTACTCTTTAAGTGCCGCATTTTCCTCGTCCGCTTCCATTGCCTTGATAGACAGTGAAATCGCACGATTCTTACGATCAACACCAGTAAACTTGGCTTCGATTTCATCGCCGACGTTTACTGCAGTACGGATATCTTCGATACGATCACGTGAAATCTCGGATACGCGGAGCTGACCTTCGATGCCATCACCTAGATCAATCGTTGCTGCCTTCGCATCAACTTCAGTGACCTTACCTTTAACAATGCTGCCCTTAGGGTTAGCTGCAACAAAGTTAGAGAAAGGATCCTGATCCATCTGCTTGATACCCAGCGAGATACGCTCACGCTCAGAATCAACCGCCAGAACAACCGCTTCGATTTCCTGACCTTTCTTGTAGTTACGTACGGCTTCTTCGCCTGGGACATTCCATGAAATGTCAGACAGGTGAATCAGGCCATCGATACCGCCCGGCAGGCCAACAAAGATACCAAAGTCAGTAATTGACTTGATCTGACCAGACACGTTATCACCCTTATTCTGAGTGACAGCAAACTCATCCCATGGATTTGGCTTGCACTGCTTCATGCCCAGAGAGATACGACGACGCTCTTCGTCGATATCCAGAACCATAACCTCAACTTCCTGACCGATGGTGATACCACTTTTGCCGGGCTGGACGTTCTTGTTGGTCCAGTCCATTTCAGACACGTGAACCAGACCTTCAACACCTTCTTCGATCTCAACAAAGCAACCGTAGTCAGCGATGTTAGTAACGTTACCGAACAGGCGTGCGCCTTCAGGGTAACGACGAGCCAGATCAGCCCATGGATCATCTCCCAGCTGCTTCAGACCCAGAGATACGCGGTTCTTGTCTTTATCGAACTTAAGAACCTTAACTTCGATTTCCTGACCAACTTCAACCATTTCAGAAGGATGCTTAACACGCTTCCAGGCCATGTCAGTAATATGTAGCAGACCGTCAATACCACCCAGGTCAACGAATGCACCGTAGTCAGTAAGGTTCTTAACCACACCCTTGAGTGACTTGCCTTCTTCCATCTCGGCCAGCAGCTCTTCGCGCTCTTCGCTGTACTCAGACTCAACCACTGCACGACGTGAAACAACCACGTTGTTACGCTTCTGGTCCAGTTTGATAATTTTGAATTCCAGCTCTTTGCCTTCCAGGTAAGAAGGATCACGAACTGGGCGTACATCAACCAGTGAGCCTGGCAGGAATGCACGGATGTTGCTCATTTCAACAGTGAAACCACCTTTAACCTTGCCAGTGATGACACCCTTAACAATTTCATTCGCCTCAAGCGACTTTTCCAGGTCTTCCCAGGCGCGTGCACGTTTTGCCTTCTCACGAGACAGCTTGGTTTCACCAAAGCCATCCTCGAATGCTTCAACAGCAACTTCAACTTCATCACCCGCCTGCACTTCAATTTCACCATTCAGGTCTTTGAACTGCTCTAATGGGATGACACCTTCAGATTTCAGGCCAGCATGGATTACAACCATATCTGGACCAACTTCGACTACATGACCTTTAACGATCATGCCTGGACGCATCTCCAGGTTCTTTACACTTTCTTCGAATAATTCGGCAAAACTTTCGCTCATTTGAAATACTTTCCTGACCCACTCGGGTCCATTACACGACGATCCATTGCGGCCTGCCAGTCGTGGTCTAGTTAAAAATGATTACTGCTATACCGGCAAGGTGTCATAGCAATAATCCCTAATAAATTTCAAAACTTACAATCTCGTTTCGAGATAATCTTTCGCCTTTTGCAGTACCTGCTGAATGCTCAATCCTGATGAATCCAGAAGGTAGGCATCATCTGCGGGTTTCAGTGGCGAAACGGCTCGATTGGCATCTCGCTCGTCTCTTTCGCTAATCTCCTGCAAAAGGGCGCGCAAATTAGCATCAATTCCCTTTTCTTTCAACTGGTTATGACGCCTGTTTGCCCGATCTTCAGCACTAGCGGTCAAAAATATCTTCGCGGGGGCATCTGGGAAGACTGTTGTGCCCATATCACGGCCATCGGCGACCAAACCAGGGGGTTGGGCAAAGTCTTTCTGGCGCTGTAATAAGGCCTTCCGCACAGATGGCATAGAAGCCACTTTTGATGCAGCGTTACCTGCGGTTTCGGTGCGAATTTGACCTTCCACGCTCTCACCTTCGAGCATAGCGTGGGTAGATCCATCAATCGTGGAAAAACTCACGGGTAGATTCTCAGCAAGTATCGTCAGCTCATCAGATTCTTCTTCAATGGAAATTGATTGAGTCTGTGCCGCGTAGGCGAGCACTCGATACAGGGCCCCACTATCAAGTAGCTGCCAACCAAGCTCGTCAGCTAAAAGCCGTGCAATGGTGCCTTTTCCTGAGCCACTCGGGCCGTCAATTGTGAGTACTGAATTTGTCATCATATGCCCTTTTCAGTGGGGCGGCGATCATAACGAGTAGTGCTAATAATGCAATAACGACAATTAAAAATGGTAAAAGTAATATGAAACGATAGACACAATATTGATTTATCTATATCCTCGCGCCCGCCATGGATACCGATAGTACAGCTACCCCTCGCCTCATTATTATCGGTGCATTCCTGTTTATTATCATTCTGGGCAGTGCGCTTTTTATCGCAAATATGCTGACCCTGCAAAGCGGCAAGGAACAACTAAATAACGTTGTTTCATCCAATAACTTTAAAACCAGATTACTCAATACCATGCATCACGCGGCACGCGAACGCACTATCGCGCTACAGCGAATGATGCTTTCCGTAGACCACGAAGAAACCATACAGGCTGAACGTAGCAAAATAGATAGAAATGGTGGCTTATTTCAGGAAAGCCGGGCCGAACTATTGAATTTGCAACTAAATGATAAAGAAACACACCTGATGAATGAATTGGCTCAGATCATGAACCAGGCTGGCCCGCTGTTTCATCGTATTGCCGATCAAATTGAATTTGGTGAAGTAAGGAGAGCGCATAGCCAACTAGTCTATGAAGCCCTGCCAATACAGGATCTCATGCTAGCTACCTTATCGAACTTGCTCAAAATTCAGGAAAGCCACAGTCAGCAAGCGATTACAGATAACACCCTATCCTATGACCGCACCATGACAATTGGCTGGGCACTGTTTGCTGCCATTATTTTCACCAGCGTTATCATCATTATGTTTTTACTACGCCTGATGAATCGACACGATAAGCGTCAGGCAGAACAGCTCCACTCTCTCGAGCATGCGAAAGATCTGGCGGATAAGGCCAATATGGCAAAGTCTGATTTTCTTGCCAGTATGAGCCATGAACTACGGACGCCGCTAAACTCAGTCATTGGCTTCTCTGAACTACTGGGCTTTAGAGACTTTGACGATGAATCAAAAGAGTTGATTCGC
>CALODD010000037.1:0-142153 GCA_942491945.1 uncultured Gammaproteobacteria bacterium
GATGAATTCACCTTGGATTTCTCACCGATCACCGCTCAGTCACAGCCCGCAAAACCCCAATTCACCTTCAATCAGAAAATGAAAGCGGTCTACAGTCTGCTCATCAAGAAGGGCATCCTTACCGAAAAGGAAGTGCAAAACGAGCTTCAGCGACTCTGGTCTCTCGGTAAACTTGGCTAACCCCAACCATCTGAGATCGAGAGCCACTAACCCAGCGTAACCTGTTTGAACATTTACGGGATGGTTGGTCCTGTTTCCACCTTGGGTGTACTTAATCTCACTCTGCTCGGGTTGAGGGCTTTATATTTTGGGTTTTACCAGGAACACGCGACCCTTTCCCGGGTCTGGCCTCACGTTTTGGGATGGGCCAATTTTTCCAGAGGATACGTGTTCGTAAATTCTTACGTTAAAATCTGTTCCCCAGATTAGAGTGTAGGAGGCCACCCGGTTGATGATGTTGCCCCGGGTTGTCCAAAAGGTTCCGGGCGTGGCGTCTTTGGATCGGGGACCCGAACCGGTGAAGGTTTCGCTTTCCTCTTCTGCGGACGGTGCGTAGAGGTAGGGGAAGGGGGGACTGGCGCTGGCTGCCTTGTTCCAGGTTCGCCACACTTTGGCAAAAACATCTTCCATGAGTCGGACCCTGGTGTTTAATGGCCCCTGATTCCATACGTTTCCCGTTCCCTCATTTCTGCCAAGACTCAAGAGTAGGAACCTCTTCAGCTGTGGGTAGACACTTGGTGTCACCAACTCATCTCCGGTCTCAGACAGGTAATGGTTTGAGATGGTTTCCAACAGTTCGTGCCAGATGAGCATTAGCAGATAGTCTCGTTCCTGTGATGGCTTGCCGGTCAAAATATTGGACATGGCCTGGCGCTGTTTTTCGGGAACAACCCCGCCAGCCATGGGACCGTTGATATAAAAGGTTGCCATGGAAGCCAGTTCCCGATCCAACTGGGAATGACCTTTTTTGTTGGGATCCAGTCCGCCGATGGGTTTCTCAACACTAAAATACATGCCCCGTACGGGTGTAAGCGGGGCACCCATGTGGAAAAATGGTCGTTTAAAAATGCGTCTGGCAAGGGATCTTCTCGATTCTGCATCCTCCGGCTTGGAGGGATGAGCCTGGATATTGATTTTTCTACCCGTTTTGTTTCTCAGGGTCAGTTCTACGGCGGGAACCTGAGAATATTGCCAGGCCGTGATTGCCTGGTCAAAGTTTTTTACCTCCAACAGCGAATACAGGGCCGTTAGATCAGCGCTGGCTCGGAAACCGTCCCAATCATAGAAATATTCCATGCCCGCATTGCCTGAGACAATGGGATTGATGGATCGTCCGTATCGGCTGTGAAGTGGGGCATTTTGATAATCTGCGGATTGACTGGCGGATTCATTTCGGAAGAGAGCCTTATCCCTGCCCACAAATGATGTTGCTGCCACCTGGGAGAACTGTTCATCGTCTACGGCAATGGGCAGGGTGGTGAACATGAGGTCTGCAGTAACGCCCGACCACAAAAAAGGTGTGCCTGCCAGCGAAAGCCCTTTTGCCTGAAACTGATCAGACAAGCTGAGAGTATTGATTTGGAAAACAAAAGAAAGCCAGGGGTGGGACCGGGTTTGAAGCGCGGTCATGGCACTGGTGCTGGAGCGGACCAGTTCCAAGAGGGGTGCCCCAAACAGCGACTCCGGGGATTTTAATAGCTTCACTTGAGGGGCAATGCCGCCCAGCCCGGATAGGGGATAATCGGAAATACTTTGAAATGCGCTTTCTCCCAGAGCGTTAACCAGATGATTGGAAGACCATTCCTTCACAAAATTATGGCCCAGGAGAAAGGCATATCCCCTTTGCATTAAAAGCACATCTTCAACCGCCCAATCCACACCTATCGCCTCTGACAGGCCTCTTGCATAGCTATCCAGTATGCCGTGAATCCCAGCGGTGTACATTGCTTCTGAGGTTCTTGCTACATGTTCCAGGTCCAGGTAGAAGAAAAATTCCGCCAGTTCTCTCAAATCCAACGGCAACTGGCTTGAGGTCTGACCTTTAAACAGGTTGCGCAACAGGGTTAGGTCCTTGCCCGCAACCTTACCATGGCACAGACCTTGAGCGAAAAAAAGATCGTTGCGGGTTGATGCTGTAACAGACCAGGTGTCTTCGTATTCCCTTATTTCTACCGACTGAACAAGATCCAGGCTCTCCTTGGGGAATCGGATCCCAAACAAAACGGGGACTTCCTCCTCTGTAAAGAAATACAGATAGGCACCATATCCTGCTGCTCCAAGAATGGCTAGGATGAGTATTATTTTGATCCATTTCATCATGAACGGAACTCCCCGCAGGCAACTAGATCAGCTCGATGCTTTTTGGCGGAGAGATGGGGGTTGGACCAAAAATGCAACGGGCCGCCTGAGTCTAGTTTAGAGAAATGTGGCCCAACTTGGAACATCATTTTTTTCTGGGTGTCCCCAATTGGGTGTTCTGGGTGTCCCAAACTTCCACCAAACTTCCATTTCACAAAAAGTGGATGTCCCAAACCTTGTCCCGAACCTTGGATGTCCCGAACCTTGTCCTCTTCACGAAAAGTGGGTGTCCCAAACTTCTTTGTCTCAGGGTTCCGGGCCAGCCTTCAATGCGTATCATGACTTCTTCCCCAGTCTTGTCCTCAGATCCAATTTATCATAACCCAAGCTGGAGAACTCCAATCAAAAACCCGCCCAAATTCAAAATCAATGATCCAACGGGTTAAACGGAAGGTTGGCAGTCCACACGCCATCCCTGTCAAAGGGCAGGGAACTGTGAGCAAGAAATATTTTCCCATCTTGGGTAAAAGCCAGATAATGAAAAACCCCTCTTGGGATATCGATAATGGCCCTCATTTCTTTACTCAAGAAAAAATATGTCCTCGATTTCAAATCCCCAGATTTTTTATCAAGCTGATAAAGAACACCTTCACATAAGATGTAGATGGAATTCTTGAAAATTTTGAAATCGCTAAAATGCCATTTTGGGAATGGGCGCCAGTTACGATCCTCTTTGTTCTCGAAGAACTTCTCTTCTTTTTCCAGAATTTCAGGGCCAGTAAAATTGATTTCTCTTATTAGCTTGAAATCAGAATCAAACTCACGAATGATCGGGCGATAAATAAAAAGGCAATACCATCTGTTTCCATCCCGAATCCATGACGTGCTATTCAGGGCAGGATTCACTCTTAGAAACTCTTTCTCAACAGGCAGAATCCTACCAACTTTTTTCTTGACCTCCCCATCATACCCATAAAAGTAGGCCAGAGCTCTACTCCTGGGCGGAGCTTGTAATAAAACACCATCCTGAGTGAAGCCAAAGGAAAAGCCCGGAAGACTTGTTCGTCCAACCATATAGCCTTTTGGTTTGAAACTGGTAATAAATTCTCCATTTTCGTAATAATTCACACCTATCAGGTCGTCTCTTAGAATCCAGGTAGAAGGGCCGGAGACGGATAGAGAAACAGGCGCATAACTGCCTAATTCCCCGGGACCCAGGCCAGATCTTCCGATATTGCGGACGAAAGTCCCATCAGATTTTATTACCAACACGGATGGGTCGTTTTTACGCAGGATATACAGGTTCTGGCCGTCGCTTTCAAGGTAAGCGTCAAATGTAGCCACCTTCCAACGTGACCAATCTCGCGCGATGATGGGACAGTCCAATCGCAAGGAGGTCATAACATGATCAAAGGAAAGGCGCACGAACAAGGATTCCAGAATAAGCAGGCATTTTGGGCTCATCACATAGCAGAGAGCAAGAAGTCGGCTCTGACCCAAGTCGGATACTGCAAAGAACACAACCTCTCAGGAAAATCTTTTTACTACTGGAAGCGCAAGCTCCTAGCGGCTGGGGAGACCGGACCGCTTCGGCTTGTGAGCCTTTGCCAGACAGACCCTCTTCCACAAAAATGTTGGAACCCGTCCCCATACCGATCCGAATTCACATCGGTGTCTTCTCCGTTGAAGCGGTACCGGGCTTCGATTCCAAGAACCTCGAAAACGTGCTCCGTGTATTGAAGGGGTTGTCATGTGGCATATGAACCCAAATGCCCGTGTACATCTCGCTCTTGGGCATACTGACATGAGGCGCTCGATAAATGGCCTCTCAATGATGGTGGATGAAGCCCTCGAACGCGAAGTGTTTTCAGGTGACTTGTTCGTCTTTTGCAACCGGAGCAAGACGATCATCAAGATTTTGTATTGGGGGAAAACCGGTTTCTGCCTATGGCATAATCGACTTGAGCGTGATAAGTTTCGTTGGCCCAAAACCGAAAAAGAGGTTCAGGAAATTACCCGAGAAGAGCTGTCATGGCTGCTGGATGGACTCGATATATCCCAGGCACATCAACATCTCGAATACAGCGTGGTGGGCTGATAATTCGTCCTAAAAAAACCGCAATTATTGTTACGATAATCGTTGTGATATCAACGATTTCTGGTATAATTAAACTCATGAAAACACTCGTCGCCCCCCTCCCCAAAAACACCAAAGATTGGGAAAAATTATTGGCCGAAAAAGAGGTCAGTATCGCGACGCGTAATGAAGAAATCGAGCTGTTACGTGAACGGATCCGGCTTCTGCAAGCCAAGCTGTTCATGCCCAAGAGTGAGAAACTCAGGCACATTATCTCGGCCGATCAATTGGCGCTTTTTGATGAGGATGAAGTGGCTGCCGACAAATCCACGGAGGACGATGACTCCGAAACGGAAGACCGGGTCATCAAGGCTCGTAAGAGAAGGGGCAGAAAGCCGCTTCCCGACGATCTTCCACGACGCGAGATCCTCCATGACCTTACGGACGAAGAGAAGATCTGCGATTGTGGCTGTAACCGTGTCCTGGGCGGCGAGAATGTTACCGAAGAGCTTGAATATACTCCCGCTGTTCTTGAGATTTTACGCCACAGATGGCCATGGTACGTTTGCAGGGCATGTGAGAAGGCTGGGGAGCGGGAAAAGAGTCCCATTAAGTCAGCGGCACGGCAACGGATGCTTCGCGGGACCATGGCAGGACCAACCCTGCTCGCCTTTGTTATCACTGCCAAATTTGCTGACGGTATGCCCTTTTACCGGCTTGCACGGCAAACGCGGCGTCTCGGCTTGGAAATAAGCCGCGCGACCATGAGTAACTGGGCCAGGATGATCGGAGTAAGGCTGACAACTTTGTGGGAGATGTTGCTTGCAGAGGCTAAGGCTCGCGGCTGGCTTCAGATCGACGAGACCCGCGTCCAGGTTCACAAAGAGGAGGGCAAAACAAACCAAAGTCTCTCGTACATGTGGGTCGTTCGGGCGGGCCCGTTGAAAAAGTCGATTATCCTTTACAAATATGAACCAAGTCGAGGATCGCATGTCGCTCAAGAGCTCCTGAAGGACTACAAAGGGTATGTTCAAACAGATGCCTATGGCGGTTACGATTTTCTGGCGAAATCTACCGATATTCGCCATGTCGGTGACTGGGATCATGTGCATCGGAAGTTCGTCGAGGCCGTCCAGGCCCGCTCCAGGAAAAAGAGCGCGACGAGCCGTTTGACCTATGCCGAAATCGCGCTGAAGAAGATCGCCCGTCTGTACCGAATTGAGAAAGAGGCTCGCCTGGGAGAATACGACGCCGCGAGTGTCGCGGCGCTTCGAGAGCTGAAAGCCAGGCCGATTATTGAGGAGTTTGGAACGTGGCTACGTGATCTCATGCCTAAAACACCCGAGAAGGGGCTACTGGGGAAAGCGATCTCCTACACTTTAAAGATTTGGCCGAGACTGACGGTCTACCTTGAGGATGGAAATGTTCCCATCAGCACAACCTACGTAGAGAATGCTATCCGTCCTTTCGTTATCGGACGCAAGGCCTGGCTGTTTTGTGGTTCACCGCGTGGTGCGAATGCGAGTGCAGTCATTTATTCGATAATCGAAACGGCCCGCGCCAATGGGTGGGAGCCTTTCGCGTATCTCAGCTACCTTTTCCGTGAACTACCCCTGGCTGATACAGATGCTGCGGTACGGGCTCTTTTGCCCACGGTCCCACCAAAATAGAAGAGGTCACGCGGGGGGGGACACATACCCGACAGGTATTTCGGCCCGTCCCGCTTTCCAGGTTGAACACACTCGCCCTGTAGCCCCTCTTTGAATTGATCGACAACAGACCTGGCAATCGCGTTAGGAAAATAATCCATCTTCGCGCGAGATCGGCGAAATTTGAAGGTGGTTACATTTGACGCTTACCTTTCAAGCTGCCCTATTCCGGTAATGAAGGTTTCCGGTCTATTCTCATCCTGAAAGAGGAGAGGTTTGCCAACAGTCACCTTTAAAGCTGCATTATCCTGGCAAAAAAATAGTAGGATTAAAATAGTCATATCTTCCTCAATCCCTAAAAATTAAATCACATTGCGCAAGGATCGCACGGGTACCAAAAAAGCGAGCAATATTGTGGGTCGCCCCCGCCACCAGTTCCGCCAGTTCCTCCACTGCCTCCACAGCCAGTGCAAGTGGAAGTAGTTGAAGCAATTACAGTAGTACCTTGGGTTACCTCGCAGGTTACCTCGTTTGTTCTAGATGTTGTTGTGCATTTTGTTGACCCAGATACTGTTCCCTCTAAAGTGCATTCCACTGTGGTAGCAGTACAAGAACTTTCAGACATGTTCACCCCGTTGCAGGAGTAGGGAATGTCAATTGTCCATACCAAAATGCACACCAGGCCCAAGGCAAAAACTGTATATATTATCATAACTCCCCTGCCTAAAGATCTCATCTGGTTCATTTTAGCCTGAAAATGTTGTTTTGGTTTGAAATTTCTCCATGGAGTAAGAGATTTGTGGTTGAATTAGCAAAGTTGTAGATTTATAAATTGATATGCTATGCCCTTGTCTATCGGCAACAACAGGGACAGATCTCAATGGCATTAAGTTTAGAATGAGCACTTGCGTAAATTAAGTGTTACTGCGTCATCAGGTCTCCTGGCTTTCCATCTTATCTTCCTGGTTTTTCTCGGCGACCCAAAAGTGGGTGCCCTGACTTTCCATCTTATCTTCCTGGTTTTTCTCGGCGACCCAAAAGTGGGTGTCCTGACTTTCCATCCTGACTTTCCATCTTATCTTCCTGGTTTTTCTCGGCGACCCAAAAGGTTGGGATAGGCCCCGACGATGAACTCAAGAGTCATCGACGGGCCCCCCCGCAGATCCGGACGTGCGACTTTCTCGCATCCGGCTCCTCGAACTACTGGTTCGGCATGACTTAGATATCCCAATGGACAATTCGTGGTCTGACTAGTCTTGCGCGGTCTAGAATTTTACGGAATTTCTCCCAATTCATGTCCCGGCGTTGGCATCTTCGCCCCAGCCATTTCTTCCACACCAACCTTACTCTATAGAAGAAGTTATCCAGCGACTGAGAATTCCCTTTTATCCCGTAGTAGGCACTGTATCCGCGCAACTTTCGGTTCAACTTTTCGCACTGCTCCTTCAGGTGTCGGTGCCGATTTTTCTTGCACCAGTCCTTGAATTTGTTTAGTGATTGATTGAACTTCTTGCTCGCAGTCTTGCGTCGTATCCACCAGCCATCGTTCCGGGTCTTACCCCAGAAGAATGTAAACCCCAGGAAGTCGAAAGTCCCAGGTTTCTTATCCTGCTGAACTCTTTTCCCTCTTGGGTGGCGGAAATCATCGCTATCTCTACATTAACGACGTCATGGGCTCGCTCACTGGTTTTCTTACCAGGTGAAGGTACCGAGCTATATCGTGGTGTCGGCATTATCGTACTGTTTTAGGATTTTCGGCACTGGTTACTCTACTTTTTACCTGCGCTTCATTGACGATCATGCAGGTAGAAGTTACACGACCTGCCAGGTTAACTATCACCTGTCGAATAGATCGTGTGTTAAGCGGGTAAATCTACTCTCCCAACGAACCGATTCAAGCGGTATAATCGACAGTTCAAATTCCAGAGGTAGTTACGATGGCTATTGGGTCAATAACAATCACCGGCCTGACGACTGGCATACGCATCTGCGTGATGACGGGATGTTGACGCAAGTCGCGCCATACACCGCGCGCCGAGTTTGATCAGGCGATCGTCATGCCAAACCTCAAAACCCCGGTCACTACCGTTACAATGGCCAACGCCTATAGAGATCGCATTCTGGATGCGACAAAAGATTACGCTAATTTTCAGCCTCTGATGACCGCTTATCTGACCGATACCATCGACCCCGATGAACTGGGACAAGGTTACAACGAAGGAGTCTTTACGGCAGCTTTGCGGTAACGCCACAACGACTCTGCCGCCGGGGTTAGATGATATCAAAGCCATCTACCCGGTATGCAGTCATGCAACAGATTGGCATGCCATTACTTGTTCATGGAGAAGTAGTCGATGATATCGACATCTTTGATCGCGAGGCGATCTTTATAGAAACCGTCATGCAAACGCTGATGAAAGACATCGCCCGGATTAAGTCGTCTTTGAACACATGCAACAAAAGACGCTGCACAATATGTCGAATCCGAAAGCGATAATGGCCAGCAACCATCAAGTTCATCATCTGCAAATCAACCGTAATGACATGCTGGTCAGTGGCATAAAACCACATCTGTATTGCCTGCCTGGCCGCCGACGAGAAGAACACAGACTGGCGCTCAGAAGGCGGCAACCTGGAGACAAAAAGTTCTTCCTGGGTACTGATACTGCACCACATGGAATCGGAACAGGAAAGTTCCTGTGGTTGTGCCGGCATGTTCGGTGCTCACACGCACTGGAAAACTATGTCCAGGTATTTGATGAAGAAAACACACTAGATAAGTTTGAGGCATTCGCTTCGTTATTGGCCCGGCGTTCTATAACCTCCCGATCAATGAAGAGAAAGAGATTACGTTAATCAGGAAAGATCAAGAAACGCCTTTATCCATCGGCCAGGACACGCAGAAATGACCTATCGGGCTGGAGAAACAATCAGTGGAGCATGACGGCGGATTCTTTCATCGGTGCTAATACCGGAACTATCCGTGGCGTTGATTATGCGCGAAGTTTTATCTGGTGCTGGAAAAAACGCTGTAGGTGAGAATGATGAAGACAGCAAGTGTCTAAGACAAATGTGAAACCTGGGGCTGTATTCCGATTCAGACCCTCGTCGAGACGCTGTACAGAAACCGTCGATTCTGACAATCCATACCGCTCTTGATGCAACAGAACAGCAGCTTCATTTATCCCAATGAAGTCGGCGACGGTACGACTATATAGCCCTAATCGTCTGCCTGAGCCTGAAACTACAGGGCCATTCAAACTGCTTTATACGTCAATTTCCCAATGTTCTGATTTATGTATTGCTGGTTGCTGTGGTTACCGCCATGCTACCGTTGGCTGGATGCCAGTGTTATTTTCGGCGTTATTCACCACTCAGTACCGTCATCGGGTTCATGCAGGAAGGCAAGGCCGAGAATGCCGCAAAAGCCATGCGAAAATGCTTTCTCTTTATAGCGGTGTTGCGTGACAACAAACAAACAACAGTCAACGCAGGAAGACTTAGTACCGGGTGATATCATCCTTTTGCAATCAGGCGACCAGGTCCGGCGTTTACGACTGTTACGAGTCAAGAGGTTACAAGATTCAGGAATCAGTACTGACCGGTGAATCCATGTATAGGAAAACCACAGATCCCGTCATGACTCTGACTGTTATTGGCGACAGGCTTTGCGTAAACATTCAGGCACTCTCGGCTTACAGGGCAGGGAACGGGCATAGTCGTTTGCACAGGTGCCAATACCGGTGGTGCCGTCAGCGCGGTATCCCGCAAAGTCGGAGGTCGTTAACCACCCCGCTGCTAAGACAAATGGCACAGTTTGGCCATTAAGCTGGCGATTGCGATCCTCGGTATCAGCCTCCATCCCGCTTTCGCGTTTGGCACACTCCTGCGTGACTATGCTGCTGGCGAAATCGACAACACGCTGCAGTCAGTCTGGCCGTTGCTGCAATCCCCGAGGGACTACCTGGAGTCTGGCGACCGTCTGGCTATTGGTGTACAACGAATGGCACTGGCCGCAATGCGATTGTTCCTGCTGCCTGCCGTTGAAACGCTGGGGTAGTCTCCGTAATCTGCTCGGACAAGACCGGTACACTGACCCGGAATGAAATGACAGTACGGACCATAATGGCTACCAGTGGACGCCCGCGCGTTTGACCGGCACCGGTTATGACCCGCACGGTGCAGTCTCGACAAACAATCATGCACTGGAACAGATGAAGTTCAACATTGCACAAGATAACAAGGGCTGCAGTCCTGTGTAATGATGCGTCACTAGAACATAAAAATAAGGAGTGGCTGGTACTGGAGATCCAATGGAAGGCGCGTATGGTGCGCGACACGATCGGTTATGAATAACGGTCAGGAAACCAAAGCAATATCCTCGCACAGGCGCTATCCTTGCTGAATCTCAACATCGTTTTATGTGCAACTTCACCGTAGTGTTCCGGTCGCGACGTTCTTCGCAGGGTATACGAGCGTCTGCTGGAAATGTGTACCCGACAACAGGCTGCCATCTGCAACGCGGAACCAGTGGATGGTGAGTATTGGCTCAATCGTGTCGATGGTAACGAAAGATCCCGGCGATGTCGGCTAAAACGTTTCTGAAAGATATCGAACCCGTCGTCGAAATGAACCCCGATGCGCTGATTATGGCCGATCCCGGCCTGATCATGATGGTGAGAGAAAAATGGCCCGATATGCCAATTCACCTCTCTGTGCAATCCAATATAACCATGAATTCCGCTAGCGTGAAATTCTGGCAATCGATTGGCTTGAGCCGGGTCATCCTGTCTCGCGAGCTATCGCTGAAAGAAGTCGCTGAAATTAACGTGATGCCCGCCCCGATATGGAAATCGAAGTGTTTGTACACGGCGCAACTGCGCGTAGCCTATTCCGGCCGCTGCCTGCTGTCCGGTTATTTTAATCATCGCGATGCCAATCAGGGCACCTGTACTAACGCCTGCCGCTGGGACTATAAAGTCGGTACAGGCCCCGAAACGACTCCAACCATTGATGTCCGCTCACGATATCAATAAACTGACTGACACTGCGCCGACGTCCGAAGAGGTCGAGCGTCACCCGCTGGCGAATGAAACCTACTATCTGGAAGAAAAAGGTCGCCCCGGTGAAGTCATGCTGATTTTTGCAGATGATCACCGGCACCTACATCATGAACTCCAAAAGACCTGCTGCGTGGTCGAGCATGTCCATAAAGCTCACCGAGATTGGCGTGGATTGTCCGAAGATCGAGGGCCGAACCAAGTCTTATTATTATACGGCGCGCACCACACAGGTTTATCGCAAGGCCATTGATGATGCCGTTGCTGGTGCGTCCATTCGACCCAACCCTCATGGGTGAACTGGAAAATCTCGCCATGCGTGGCTCCACCGATGGCTTTTTCGAAGGCTATGAATCCACAGGAATTGCAGAACTACCGTCAGGGCGCATCCAAAGCTACGAAATCCCAGTTCGTTGCGGACATCATGCTATACCATACAGAGTCAGGTGAAGCCGATCTGGAGATCAAAAATAAAATCACCGTCGGCGATGAACTCGAACTCATCACGCCAGAAGGCAATGAGAAGTTCAAAGTCGAAGCCATGCAAACGCTAAAAGGCGAATCAATTGACGTAGCTCCGGGTAGCGGCTGGAAAGTTCGTATTAAACTGCCAAGACCGGTGGGTGATAAAGCGATGCTGACGAGAATGTTTGAACCCACACCAGTAGAAACGGCAAAAGAAATTCAGTAAAGGAGCCATCGATGTTTCATGTCGATAACCTGATCACAACATTTGATAACGCGGTACGCACACTACACGGCGTTTATAACAACCAGCGCCCGAATCCAGCAGCCGATATCGAACAACCAGAACTCAGCGACGAAGAACGCAAACATGTTGCCGGACTCATGCGCGTCGACCACGTCGGCGAAATCTGTGCTCAGGCGCTGTATCAAGGGCAAGCCTTCACCGCACAGGACCAGAAAACCCGCGAACACATGCTGGAAGCTGCCGATGAAGAAGCCGATCACCTCGACTGGTGCAAACAACGTCTCGATGAACTCGATAGCCACACCAGCCTGCTGAATCCACTCTGGTACACCGGATCATTCGCCATCGGCGCCGCGGCGGGCATCGCTGGCAATGGCTGGAATCTCGGCTTTGTTGTTGAAACCGAACGACAGGTAGAAGCACATCTGGATGAACATCTGGAAGAACTCCCCGAACAGGATCAACGTAGTCGAGTCATCCTGCAGCAGATGAAAGAAGATGAAATCCGTCATGCGGATAATGCTTTGCATGCTGGTGGAAAGGCATTACCTGAACCGATTAAGAAAGGGATGGCGTTGGTTTCTAAGGTTATGACGACGACGGCGTATCGAATCTAGCCATAAAAAGCTTGTATTCTTTCAATTCTAAAATACACTCTATACACATCTAAATGTGTATAGAGGTTCGTCATGCGCACTAATATTGAACTTGAAGACCAGCTCATTGAAGAAGCCTTTTCTCTCACTGGCCTACATACAAAAAAAGAACTGGTTCATCTCGCACTCCGGGAGCTGATTGCATCGCGCCGCAAAAAGAACCTGCTAGAGCTCAGCGGGCAAATTCAGTTTGGTGAAGATTTTGACCATAAGAAACTTCGAGCGATGAATGCTGATTCTGATTGATACTTCTGTGTGGATTGATCTTTTCAAAGATCAATCCGGTAGCAAACAACAACAGCTTGAACAACTCATTTTAGACAGAGAAATTGTCCTCAGCCGTTTCACACAACTTGAATTACTACAGGGAGCAAGAAATGAAAGAGAATGGCAACTACTTAAATCCTACCTGGAATATCAGACCTATCTAGAAACTGATGTTGGGACCTGGGAGGCCGCGGCCAGAATATATTTTAATCTCAGACGCAAAGGAAAAACTGTACGCAGCCCAATAGACTGTTGTATTGCTCAATTAGCCATTCATAAAAAAGCCCTATTACTGCACAGAGATCAGGATTTCGTCACCATTGCTGAGCACAGAGAACTACAGCATCACTTTATTGACTGGTAATTTCCAGAGCCGTCTGTCTCTCCGGAATAACAACATCCTTCCTGCGAGAGCGAAATAAAATATAGGCCACCGTCTGAAACAACCCCGCCAACCTCGAAGGCATCGTAACCAGTGGATACAAAGCCAGATTGATAAACGACCATCGCACCACTTTCCAGGTATAACCTTCAGCTCGAATACCCTTATCGGATATCGCCAAAAGAATACCGATAGTTATCCATATCGCCGCGGCAATGGGTAGCTTTACCATTAAAAACTCTACTGGCATTTCAGCCAACATAAAGGTCAGTATCACCGACAACGGTAAACCGAGATCAATGATGAGATAGAGAATACTCATCCAGCCGATTTTTGAGAAGCGGGATATTTCTTTGCCGTAGTATTTATTTTCGTTAAACATTACCTTGGTTGTGCCACGCGCCCAGCGACGTCTCTGGATATAGAAAACTCTTTGATGGTATTCACGTCCATAGTTTCGACTTTGATATCGTCGTAATAAGCAATCTTATGGCCGTTCTTCATCATCTTCTGTGTAATCAGAATATCGCCGGTTTCAAAATCGGGCTCTATCTGCCGCAACACATCAAGCAAGATATCTGATCTAAAAATACCGCCACGCCCATTGATTACCCACATCTGATATTGATCGGGTGACACCCGGTTCATAAAACGTAAGCCAGCGAATTCCGCATACTGCGCCTTCTGTAACAAACTGGGCTTTTCAGGCAGGTAAATATCGTAGCGAAACCCCATGGCGGCGAGATCTGCCTCGTCCATATAAGCCACGGCTTTATCTAAAGAATCCGCGATCGTTTCTGCTGGGTTTTTCGGCAGTAAAAATGAATCGGCATCCAGCAGAATGACTTTTTCTGGCAGACGGTTTTCCTGTTGTAGCGTTTCCAGGACTTTATGGATTGCACCCTCTTTCTTTCTGTTCTCCGTCAGATGAATAACATCGATGCCCTGCTCTGTTTGCCATCGATCCAGAATATCTTTTGATTCGTCCGTCGAGGCATCATTCACGAAAGTAATGTTATACAGATAACCTGCTGACTGGATACGCGTCAGGATGTCTTCCAGCAGATCTGCCTCATTATAGACAGGAACTATCGCATGGTAGCTAGCTGCTGGTATTTGCATAGAAGCGTCTTCTTGGCCGTGATTTATATTATTCTTCAGAGTCTGACCACAGAATTGCGAAAAAGGTCGATCTAATTTCACAGAAGTACTGTTAATCTCCTCAGACATTCATCGCCTCACTCATTTGGCCCAGCGTTAACCTGCCCGTCAGGCAGATCTAAATTCTCAACATCCGCATCCTCACCGCTGTCGAAGACCGATAGTAGCATCACGGATAACTCGCTGATATGACCCAGCGATTTCAGCGGCCCCTTTACACCATCCCGAAAACCCTGATCACGCAGTCGATCCAGTATGACAGGATTACTGGTGATGATATGCACCGGCACATCCCAGGTTGCTGTAGGGCCCGTAATGCCTCCCGCTGGCTGGTGATCACCACCAGGATCGTCACGTTCTCACGTACATGCGGCAAAGCCTCATAGCTGGTTAACCACTCAAACGTATATTTCACGGTTTCAAGATAGCCCTTCAGTAAATCCTGCCAGTCAATCACTTGATTAAGCGCTCGCCTTGTTTCCTCTTCAGAGTAAGGCTGATCACTGGTCACGCGACTCCAGTCAGGCTGGTGCGGTGGTGTCGGTTGATACGGAATATGGGTGGTAATGGTCGGGTAAAACAGAAACCTCGGCTTGCCCTCGACATCCGGCGGATACATCTCATCAAAACGCGCCATGGAGAACTGGTGCCAGGCAACCACCACAGACCTAGCTTCGGGCCTCGGTAATCCATGCTCGGGGCATCGTGATAATGATCGAAGCCATAGAAAGAAACTTCAGGCCAGTCCCAGCTCATAGCCGGATACCAGCCAATGGTTCGATAACCCGCCTGCTCGAAGGTATCCAGTATCACATTTCGATCTGTCGTAATGAGCAGGTCATGACGAATAGGGTCGGTCAGATCAACGCCAGATAGAAAACTCAGATGAGACAAATCCGATGCACCACCAAATGCCGCCGCACGGACATAAGCCGAGACAATCTGACGACCATTGGCATTAGCAACTTCTTCAAAGCGCTGACGCAGCGGATCAAGCGCTTTGGTAACGCGCTCCTGCTCATAGGTCGTAGCGCAATAGGATTCCAGAAAGATCACTTTGACCTCAGCACCATTGAGTACTTTTAGATCGGATTCCAGTGACGGTGAATCCGGTAATAAATACCGAAAGCGTTCGGGGTAGAACGCCGCAGCTAACAAAATCGCCTGACGTTTGTATTCGCTGACAACCGACGTTGCCACATAAGGCGAAGGGATTTCTCGTTTCCTGAGACCATCTGCAACCAGTACTACCAGTGCCAGGGTGATGATAATCGCCGTAGGTGAACGCACAGCATAAGGCGCGGCCTGTTCCGCGAGTACCGTAATGAAAAACCGCAACAAACGAATCAGCACCCAGAAAAAGATAAACAATACGGCAAAGATGCCTAATATCTGCCACCAGGCCAGTTCCTGACTCGCGACTTCGAGAAAAGTCGGTAGATGTTGCGCATCCCAGTACAGATTCATCTTGCGTCCAAACCAGGCTGGCACGGTCACGTCGATATATCGACCAACGACTACAAATACATAAAGCCCGGTTAGAATATTGATCGCCCGTCGACCAACCTGGCCTTTGATGGCAACCAGTACTAATAACATGATCCATAAGCCAAGGAATTCCGGGCCTATGCGTGCATCGGGACGGATAAAGGGTGTAGAAAAGACATTGGCAAAACTGGCCAGGAAATTCAGGATCAGAAAGGCCAGTACTACCTTCACGATCAGCAGATCTTTACGACTATTGGGATTGCTAAACGTCATCGGTCTTTCACTCTGCCCCAACCGATATAACCGATACCAAACAACACGTGGTGCCATTCAAAATCCGTCATATAAGACAAAGCCAGATCCCAGGGTTTTTCCAAACCTTCAAAGGTCGTCATATAAGGGCGTCCTTTGGCACGCACGATAATATTAGCCGGTGCCATCCACCACGGTACATATTTCATACCGGCAATTGCGATTCGAGCACCCGGCCGGGCTGCCGAAAAAATCTGCTCTAATGCAGCCGGGGAACGCATCACATCATGGGTAAAGTTCAATAGAATCGCATCCAGTTGCCCCGGTATCTCAGCTGACTCGATTGGCGACTCCAGTATCTCAATATTTTTCCAACCGGCATCAGCAACGCGCTCCCGTGCAAGCTGGCTCATATCAGGACTGGCATCGACACCGATAACCGTACCGCTATCACCGACGGCCTCGCGCAACAGTGGGAAACTCAGACCCGTGCCAGAAGCCACATCAAGAACACGATCACCCGGAGACAGCTGCAGTTTATCGATGGTACGTTTACGCAACTTCATCGTGCGTTGCGCCGATGCATCGTAGCCTTGCGCATGAGCACGATACTGATCTATTGCCTTTGCCGTATCGGGCGCACCGGAATGTTCGTTCCCTGAATCCTGGTTCAATCTATCCCCCGCATTGTTCTATATATTGCTTTATTTGTTATATAGATCAGTCTGCGTCAAATATGTTCCCCGAACAAGCAACTATATTTCACATGCATTGTCACAACCCGGTAATCAATCGATAGAGACGCTACAATGAGCTTTCCTTTTATCTTCTCGGTGCATCGTGTCGGCTTTACTGTCCGTAGATAATCTCGTTAAACACTACCCTGGTGTTCCTGCTGTCGATGGCATCAGCTTCAGTCTTGCCGAAGGTCAGTGTTTCGGCTTACTCGGGCCAAACGGCGCAGGCAAGACGACAACGCTAGAGATACTTGAATCGATTACAGAAGCCGACAATGGCGAGATACTCTATCGAGGCGCACCACGTTCAACATCATTTAAACAGGTCATCGGTATTCAATCGCAATACACCGCCCTGCAGGACTTCCAGACAGTAAGAGAATCATTACAACTGTTCGCCAGCTTTTATGAACGCCAGCGTCCGCTGGATGAACTCATCGAACAATGCAATCTCGGCGAACTGCTGGATCGTGATACACGTCGCCTCTCCGGTGGACAGCGGCAACGGCTATTACTCGCCATCGCACTGGTAAATGATCCCGAGTTAATTTTTCTCGATGAACCTACTACCGGACTCGACCCACAGTCGCGCCGTAACTTCTGGAATCTCATCAACGACATCAAGGCAGCTGGCAAGACTGTCTTATTGACCACGCATTACATGGAAGAAGCCAGTACGCTATGTGATTACATCGCCATCATGGATCACGGTCATATTATTGCCGAGGGAGAACCCAACGCATTACTGACAACACACTTTCCCGGAACGTTGGTACGACTACCGATGCGCGTCATGCCAAACCCAGATGCATTGCCCGATGGATTCGAACAACAGGGTGAGCACGCCTGTGCCAGTACAGATGACATTGAAGCAACACTGCAATCATTACGACAGGCCGACATCGCACTTAATGAATTACAGATCAGTTCAGCAACACTCGATGATCTATTCCTGAAACTCACCGGCCACGGACTACGCGAATCATGAATCTGCGTCGTATCACAGCCGTCATCGCCGCACGTAACCGCGAGTTCTATCGAGACAAAGCCGATCTGGGCTGGAATATCTTCGTGCCGATCGCCATGTTATTTGGCTTCGCTCTAATCTTTTCAGGCCCACAGGAAAACCTGTATCACATCGGTGTACTCGGTGATGCATCGAAATCAGAAATTGTCGCGCTCGAACATGTACAGGTCAGTGAGTTCGACAATGAAGAAACCGGCTTAAATAAGCTCCGCACACACCGACTCGATCTACTCGTTGATCTAAGAAACAAACCGCAATACTGGATCAACGACCTGTCCGCGAAAAGCTATGTGACAGAACAATTGGTTCTCCAGCAATTCAACTCCCAACCCACAATACTGCAACGCAATGCCGTCAGTGGCGAACCCGTCCGCTATGTCGACTGGCTAGTACCCGGCCTACTGGGTATGAATATTATGTTCAGCAGCCTGTGGGGCGTCGGCTGGGTCATCGTCCGCTACCGCAAGAATGGCGTACTCAGACGCCTACGCGCCACACCACTCACCGCCGGTGAATTCCTCATGGCACAAACCATATCCAGATTTATGATCGTAGTCGTCGTCAACATCCTGGTCTTTGCCATCACCCTGTTCACGCTGGATTTCCCTATGCGAGGTTCCTATCTCGCGCTACTGGTTGTATTACTCGCTGGCTCATTGGCATTAATCAGCATCGGCCTCGCCATCGCCGCACGTATCAGCAGCGAAGAACTCGCCAGTGGCCTACTCAATGTCTTCGCCGTTCCTATGATGATTTTATCGGGCGTCTGGTTTTCAGTTGAAGGGAGTAATGTCTGGGTACAGGGGTTTGCCGATATTCTGCCTTTGACTCATATGGTGGATGCGGCGCGGCGGATTATGTTGGATGGAGCAGGATTGAATGATGTTGGGTTCGAAGTTGGGGTGTTGTCTGCGATGGCTGTTGTGATATTTTATGGGTGTGCTAAGTTTTTTCGATGGCAGTAATTTATAATATCCAAATATATACCTAACAAATAATATTTTTTCACGTACTGAAAAAAAGCACAGAATAATTTCCATATGGATTACAGCACTCCCGAAACAGACCCTTACTGGGTGCACGATAAGTCTATGAAACTTGGTGTAATGTTTATCCCAATTGTATCGGTATTGCTTTTTTTTCATATTGGGGTCGCGTACCGAACAGTAGATGAACTGCTAATGCGACTGGACTTTATGGGTATATCCAACATCGTTTTCGAATATACATATGGCCACATAGAATCCATGAAAAAATACGATGTTTGGTCTGAAAGGAGAGAAGTATTTTTTAAGTGGTCTATGACGTTCGCATTATTGTACCCTGTGTTTTTATTATCAATTTCTTGGAAAAGATTAATTTTCAAGATAAAGAATAGTGAGGAAATATTCACAAAAGAAGGCATTATTTTATTTTCACTATCAGTTTTAGCTGTAACTTTTATGGCTCAGGGTGGCAGCTCTGCAACTAGTCATGAAATTTTAATAAAATTTTCCTACCTTGGAGATATTATTTCTACGTTTCTTGTTTGCACGTTTTCTTACTTATTTGTTTACTTCATAATCATCACGATTGGTAAAATTTACTGGCGAATTCATACTTTAGAGTAATTGTAAGTTCTTTATTTTTTTATCTTATTTCGCCTGCAGCGGGCATTACTTTTCTTGGCGCAAGAAAAGTAATCAAAAGAAACATTTTCCGAATGACTCGCCCTGCGGGTTCACTGCGCTACTCGAAAATTAACTGCCGTCGGGAGCGGCGTCCTGCCGCGCCCTCCTAAAACGGCTCCTGCCGTTTTGCAGTCAATTTTCTCCGTTGCTCGTCGAGTCATAGGAAGAAAGTCAAAAGCACAGTCTTTCAATTTGCTGCTTTTCCGCGACTCATACGCTGCCGTTTATTTTCAGATTTATTCGGGTTAAGCAAGTACTGTCTGGGCCCTGCTGTTTTTTAGCAGGGCGAGTTTACGCAGCGCCGAATTAATCTGGAAATAAACGGGAAGTCGAAGACCAGCGTATCGGGAGCAGTGGTTTTGGTTACTTTTGCCGTAACAAAAGTAACGCCCGCCGCAGGCGAGAAAAGAAGAAAAAACTATCAGCAGGAAAGAAACCAACTAAGCGCGCAATCTCAGGCACCAACATAAAAACACCCAAATATGCTATGTTCCGAACTCACCCAAACAAATCGTGTCAATAAACCAAACCCCATAAAAACCAAACACGAAAAACATGCCCCTCTTCCAAATCAATCAAACCCTCGCTAAACAACGCTACAGCGAACTAGCCGCCCAATACGACTACGCCACCCGTCGTATAGAGCCGGTACGCAAACAGGTCATTGACTCCCTACAACTCAAACCCGGTCAACGAGTTCTGGATGTTGCCTGTGGTACGGGTAAAAGCTTCCAGATGCTGCGTGATGCCGTTGGCCCAGAAGGTACAGTTATCGGCGTGGAACAATCACCGGACATGCTGCGACAGGCCGCGGAGCGTGTTGAAGAAGCCGGTTGGGATAATGTAAAGCTGATTGAATCAGCGATGGAAACTGCCGACATGGAAGGCCCGTTCGATGCGGTGTTGTTTGTTTATACGCAGGATGTGCTGCAATCAGATAATGCACTCACGCGAATCTTTGAAGCGACACGCCCGGGTGCAATGATTGCCTCTACCGGCCTCAAGCTATTCCCCTGGTATCTTAGCCCGGCCAATATCTGGTTAATGGCAATTTCTTATCCTTACTTCACCACGTTTAAGGGATTAACAAAGCCGTGGCAGCCGCTAGAAGAATATGTAGAGATCAATGAAATCAAACCCACCTTTGGCGGAAGTGGTTACACCTTAGTCGGTAAGCGCCGATAAGTTTTTCAGCTCGACGTATTTTCCAGCACTGGCGTTGGTGTCCAGCCAGCTTCTTCTTCAGGTAGATCATCTGTCGATGCAATGACATGATCAGCGTAGGGTGACATCCAGCCCAGTAAGGCACTCGCTTCATCACAACGCGCTCTAAGCGCATCTGGATTTTCTGCTCCAAGATGTACGATGCCATAACGATAGCTATCTAGCCATTTGAAGTCCTGCTTGATCTCACCTGGACTCTTCGGGAATTTCAGTAACAAACCATCAGGGAAACCAGCTTTAAATGCCTGTTCCTGAATTGCCGTTGGCATAGTCACGTCTGCATTTGGATCAAGGCTGCGATAAACAAAGCTCGCTGCACAGTTTGCAGTCGGTTCCTTCTTTGGTAGTTCCTGTGGATCAATACCGTGAGCCAGTGCCAACACCATTTCATGCGGGTTTATGCCGTCAACACGTTCATACAAATCAGAGAATTGTGATGCCATGCGCGGATTGAATTCGATGACTTTCAACTGACCGGTCTGTTCATCAATCAGGAATTCCATATTGAAGAAACCATGATCAAAACCAACGGCCTGTAGAAATTTTTTCGCGACGGCTTCAGCACCCTGAATATGTTTTTCAGGCAACAGACTTGGATAGTCCCAGCGCATAAAGGCATCACTGCCGGGATACATAATGGCGTCCACTATTCCAAGGCTACGAAGTTCACCATCAATGCAGTACCCATCGAGACAATACTGACGACCATGCATTTTCTTTTCTAGCAGGAAGCTGTGTGCCGTTCCCGCTTCAGGCAGTCGCTGGCGTATGACTTTCTCGAAGGGCTCAACCAGGTGCCGGACAATCCATAGCTCCCGCTTACTGAAACGGGTGTGCTCATAGAGTTCCTGACTATTGTGTACCGTCTTGGCCAGCACAGAAAAGGCCGCCTTGATGGGTTTAACAAACGTTGGGTAATTGATATCAACCGGAATATCCGCGTTAAAATCCATTTCCAGTCGACTAAACGGAATATTGGCTTCCGGTGCCACCTGCTCAAGTACCTGACGCGCATACAGCTTGTGCTGACAGACCAGTACGGCATTAACCGATGTTCCGGGAAGCCCGGTCTTTTCAGCGACCAGTGCTGCACATAACGCGCCAAACTGTTCATGATTGCTCAGTACAGCAGAGGCTTTCTGTGCACGAGCACGCAATGCCGCAATCGTACTGAAACGTTCCATATCAAACCAGATCAGACGTGCATTGCTGGGGAAGCTGAATAAGTCGAAACCGGCATGCGTATATGGCCATTTCTGGGCGAGCTTTTGCAGCTCGATACGATCCCAGTCGTAGCTAAATAGCGCCAGAGTCTTGTTTTGCTTCATATTTATTCTATTTATTATGCCAGTGGGTAGTTACAGCATGCTCTTGATTAATAGTATACCTGCTGCAAAAGACGCGCGGCAGGTAAGATAAATAGAGTGCGTGAACCTTCCCCGGAATATAAGTTCATAGCCTGTATGATTACCGGACTACAATTTAGTTCAAATAGTTTATAAACAGCAACTTAACAACAACGGTACTTCAATCAATATAATGACACGTGTTCCTACACTACGAACTATTCTGCGCTGGCTACTTATTTTCGTCGTGTTGCTGATCCTGCTAATGCTTGGACCACTATCAGCGTATTTATTTGCTGATCTGGATATGGATACTCACTGGAGCCAGGCCACCTGGAAAAGTGCAGGGCTCGCGCCTGACCCGCTTGATACCGAAGAAGCTGTGGTGCAGGTCTATGCCGCACGAGCCTATAACTGGCGCGGTGCGTTTGGTAGCCATAGCTGGATTTCAATCAAGCCAAGGGATACTGACCACTATACAGTCATTCAACTTATCGGCTGGCGACTTCGTTCATCCTCATCGGCCATCAGTATTAGTGAGGGTGATATGCCAGATGCCTATTGGTATAACGCTGAACCCGAATTACTTGCAGACCACCGTGGTGAGATAGCGGAGAAAATCATTCCAGCAATTGAAACTGCTGTTATGAGTTATCCTTATTACAATCAATATAGCGTCTGGCCCGGCCCGAACAGTAATACTTTTATTGCCTGGATCGCCCGCGCGGTACCTGAGATGCGTCTAGATTTACCTGCCACTGCTATCGGTAAAGATTACCTGCCCAATTCAGATTTCACGGCATCGATGCCCAGTGGTACTGGCGGGCAGTTTTCACTGAATGGCATGCTAGGTGTTGGCCTGGCTCTCGAAGAAGGTATTGAATTCAACCTGATGGGATTGAATTTTGGTATCGATTTTAACGATCTCGCTCTACGGGTTCCAGGTTGGGGACATTTACCACGGCATAACTGATTGAATCATTTGAGTCATATATAACTTTCACAAAACTTTAATAATTCACAATTACCCTCAACCCATAAATATCTATTTTCATATTTCTGGAGGGTTCACCATGCAAAACAATCGAGCAGAGCGCTATGACGATTTCGAGGAAGATGATCAACATGCTTCACGTCGTATGAGTAAAGTAAATTATAGCCGTCGAAAGCTAGAAGATTACTTTGATGAGCAACGTCTGAAAAATCACCTAAGAGAGGACTACGACTACGATCTCGATAGTTAAGCTTTCACGGGCACGGGTTGCATTTCACGCTTCTTGAGTTGCTTATCCATATAAAGAAACGCGAATGGCAAGACAGAGGTTAATAAGGTCAGCAACCAGAACTTAACCGACCATTTACCAAAGTGACTCGCTATTAATGACAAGAAAAAATATGTCATAAATAATATACCGTGCATCATGCCTGTGAAACTCACGGCGCTATACATATCCATATAGTTGCGCAGTGGAATCGCAACAAACAACAGGCTTATCAGGGACAAGCCCTCGATAAAACTGATCATGCGAAAGTATTGCAGGATAAACATCGTTATGAGCTCAACTTAGATCGCAGAATTTCATTGACCTGTTTCGGATTCGCTTTACCCTGCGAGGCCTTCATGACCTGACCGACAAAGAATCCCAGCATTTTTTCCTGGCCAGCTTTGTACTGTTCCACCTGGTTCGGGTTATTGGCAAGTATCTCGTCGATCATACCTTCAATGGCTCCGGTATCTGTGATCTGCTTTAGGCCCTTGGCTTCGATAATGGAGTCTGCATCATCATCCGATGACCACATGGCTTCAAAGATCTGCTTGGCGATCTTGCCGGAAATGGTGTTATCGGCAATACGTTTAATCATGCCGCCAAGACGTTTAGCATCGATTGGGCTATCTACCATATCGATACCTTCTTTATTCAGAGCACCAGTCAGTTCAACAATCACCCAGTTAGCGCAGAGCTTGGCTTCACCCGCTTCAGCTAATGCCGCTTCAAAGTAATCAGCCATTTCTTTGCTGCTGGTCAATACCGTTGCATCCTGTTTACTCAAGCCTAGCTCGTCGATAAAACGTGCTCGCTTTTCTTTTGGCAGTTCCGGCATATCGCTACGAATTGCATCGATGTATTCATCATCAATAATGACTGGCAATAAATCGGGATCAGGGAAGTAACGATAGTCGTTGGCCTCTTCCTTGGAGCGCATGGAACGTGTTTCGTCTTTATCGCTGTCATACAGGCGCGTTTCCTGCACGACTTCACCACCATTCTCGATAATGTCGATCTGACGTTCAACTTCGTGATTAATTGCACGTTCGATAAAACGGAATGAATTCAGGTTCTTGATTTCAGCGCGCGTACCAAACTCTTCCTGACCTTTCGGACGAACAGAGACATTGGCATCACATCGAAAAGAGCCTTCCTGCATATTGCCATCAGAGATGCCCAAATAACGCACCAACGAATGCATGGTCTTCATATAAGCCACAGCTTCTTTGGCATTACGCATTTCTGGTTCGGATACGATTTCCAGTAGTGGTGTGCCTGCCCGGTTTAAATCGATACCTGACATACCTTCAAAATCTTCATGTAGTGACTTACCGGCATCCTCTTCCAGATGCGCTCGTGTTACACCAATCACCTGAGTCGTTTCACCATCATCCAGGGTGATCTCGATTTCACCTTTACCGACGATTGGCAAATACAGTTGCGATATCTGATAACCCTTTGGCGAATCAGGGTAGAAGTAATTTTTTCGGTCAAAGACAGAACGCTTACCAATCTCGGCATTGATACCCAAACCAAACTTTACTGCCTTACGAAAGACATCTTCGTTTACCACAGGTAGTACGCCTGGAAGCCCGAGATCTACGGAACAGGCCTGCGTGTTCGGCTCCGCGCCATAGGCAGTTGAAGCGCCCGAAAAGATTTTACTGTTGGTTGATAGCTGGACGTGAATTTCCAGACCAATGACTGTTTCCCATTGCATGCTGGCGTCCTCCTATTTGTACTGTTCTGGCATTTGACGATGCCAGTCGGTGGCTAACTGATACTGATGTGCGACATTAAGTACACGCGCTTCATCAAATATATTACCAATCAATTGCAGACCAACCGGTAAGCCGTTACTCATACCGCATGGCACGGACATGCCAGGGAGACCTGCCAGATTTACCGCAATCGTGTAGATATCCGATAAATACATGGTCACTGGGTCATCGGCTTTTTCACCCAGCTTGAATGCTGTCTCTGGTGTAACTGGCCCTGCAATCACATCGACATCTTTGAATGCCTGTTTGAAATCTTCGGCAATCACACGACGTACCTTTTGCGCTTTCAGGTAATAGGCATCGTAAAAACCGGTCGATAAGGCATAGGTACCAATCATGATGCGGCGTTTTACTTCGGCGCCGAAACCTTCACCACGAGAACGGGTATACAGATCACCCAGATCTTTCGGGTCTTCGCAGCGATACCCAAAACGAACGCCATCCATACGCGACAGGTTCGATGAACATTCCGCCGGGGCAACCACATAGTAGGCAGCAACTGAGGCCTTCATATTCGGCAGTTCAATTTCTTTAGTTACAGCACCCTGCTTTTCCAGTTCGCTAATCGCCGTTTTCACTTGCTCAGCAATGCCCGCATCCAGCCCATCATCAAAGAATTCTTTTGGAATACCAATCCGCAGACCCTCGATCTTGTTACCCAGAGTCGCGGTGTAATCCGGTACTGGGTGATCTACGCTAGTTGAATCACGGCGATCAAAGCCCGACATCGCATTCAACATCATTGCGGCATCCTGTGCATCAGCAGTAAATGTTCCCGCCTGATCCAGACTGGAAGCAAAGGCAATCATGCCGTAGCGGGAAATACGTCCGTAAGTCGGCTTTAGCCCTGTCACACCACAGAAAGCAGCGGGCTGGCGAATCGAACCACCGGTATCAGTCCCCGTCACAACCGGGGCAAAACGCGCCGCCATTGCCGCAGCAGAACCGCCCGATGAACCACCCGGTACTCGCTCGGTGTCCCAGGGGTTTCTCACCGGTCCATAGAAACTCGTTTCGTTGGATGAACCCATGGCAAATTCATCCATATTGGTTTTGCCCAACATGACTGTGCCGGCTTCATTCAGTTTGGCTACAACGGTCGCATCATACGGCGCAACAAAGGCATCGAGCATTTTCGAGCCGCAGGAAGTGCGTACGCCGTCGGTACAGAATATGTCTTTATGTAATAGAGGAATACCAGTCAGATCGCCCGCGTTACCCGCAGCGATTTGTGCATCGGCCTGCTTGGCTGCTGCCAGAGCAATCTCTTCGGTTGGAGTAATAACTGCATTCAGGGAGTCATTGGAAGCACTGATGCGATCCAGGTAATGCTGCGCCAGTTCAGTTGCTGAGAATTCCTTGTCTTTCAGGCCCTGCGACAGCTCGGCGATTGTTTTTGTATGTAGACTCATCACTCAATCACCTTCGGTACCAGATACAAACCGGACTCTGCCGCCGGGGCAATCGCCTGAAATTTATCCCGTTGGTTTTCTTCGGTAATTTCATCTGGACGCAGGCGCTGAATCGCATCGGTCGGATGCGCCATCGGCACCACATCATTGGTGTCGATCTCATTCAGCTGATCAACCAGATCGAGAACCTGCGACAGCTCGGTCGCATATTTCGGATTATCGGCTTCGTCTATTTGCAGACGTGCCAGCCAGGCGATACTTTTAATATCGTCGTCGTTTAGTGCCACGATGAAAACCCCGGAGAGAGACTAGAAAAACGGGCAGAAAGGTACCATAGACAGCCCCGACTTGCAGCCGCGATTCACCAGATTCGGGGAAACTGCTTACTTCCTGACTCGGGCAACGTGTTCTTCTAGCATCAATTGAAATTTCTGGATATTCAGCGGTTTGGTCATATAGTCATCAAAACCGGCCTTTAGGCCACGACTAATATCGCTCTTCATCGCATTTGCACTGACCGCGATCACTGGTACATCTTTAAGATGCTCCATCTCCTGCACCCGCTCCAGAACTTCATAACCATCCATTTCTGGCAAATTAATATCGAGTAAGATCAGGTCAAGATCCAGCTCAGCCAGTTTCTTTAAACCATCGACCGGATGCATGGCGTAATGCGCGTCGATGAGATCATTCTCAGCAACAATCTGTTGCACCAACGTCATGTTTGATGGGTTATCCTCCAGATAGAACAACGATAGTTTTCTATTTTCATCAGCCACTTCATCCTCGCTGACGACCTGTATTTTATCGGTATCTTCCGAAGCCGCCGCTGACGTCAGATTGAGCTCACACCAGAAGGTACTCCCCTTGCCTACTTCACTTTCCAGACCAATTTCACCATCCATCATTTCTACCAGATACTTGGTAATCGGCAAGCCAATACCGCTACCATCGACACGGCTTGGATCAGCGGATACACGAACAAATGCCTGAAATAGCTGATCAAAATGTTCTTCTGCGATCCCTGGCCCACCATCCTGTACAAAAATACGTATGCGCCCTTCTGGCTGCTCTTCGACATAAATACGTACCCAGCCTGATTCATTATTGTATTTAACCGCATTTGATAACAAATTGATGATCGTCTGCTTAAGCCGTAATGGATCAGCCTGAATCCAGAGATCTGATTGCTCTGCGATATCGTTTGTTAAGGTCAGCTGCATCTGCTCAGCCTGCGGGGCAATCATCAGTAGTGCTTCCGTCATAACTGCCTGCAAGTGCACTGGTTGCATCTCAATTTCCAGCTTGCCGGATTCGATACGGGATAAATCCAGTAACTGAGTAATCAACTCAAGTAAATGTTGCCCACCGTCCAGAATATGGTTGATATATAACTGCTGCTTATCATCCTTGATACCCAGTGAAAGTACCTGGGCAAAACCCAGAATCGCATTTAAAGGCGTACGTAATTCATGACTCATACTGGACAGGAATTCTGACTTCGCCTTATTTGCCGCTTCAGCTTCATCTCTGGCCTGCTGTGTTTTTTCATCTGACAGCTTACGTTCAGTTATATCCTGATACGCGCATAAAACGCCATTGATAGCGCCGTTTGCGCCATAGAAAGGTACTTTACTGATTTCAAACCAGCGACGGTCACCATTACCAAAAAGACGCGGTTCTTCGAAATTCAACACCGGTTCACCAGACTGAATGACTTCCAGATCTGATTCACGATAGCTTTGTAGTTCATCGTCCCAGGAAAAATCGACATCGGTCTTGCCAATGATATCGGTACTACGATTAAAGCCTGCATCCTCCGAAAATAAGCGGTTACATCCCAGGTAAATACCCTCTGCATTTTTCCAGAAAACACGAACAGGAATCGTATCCAGCACACCACTTAACGTCAGCTGAGTAGACTCTAGTTGTGTTTTAACTTCTTCAGATTCAGTCAAATCCTGCATCAGTACAACACCACCGATTACATCACCGGCACTGTCTTTTATCGCACTGAAATGGGCATTCACCTGTAATGCCTTTTTGCTAATAACCGATTGGTATGCACCCTGATAGTGGGCGGTTTCTCCCATGAGCGAACGCCGAACTGCGGTCAAAATATCCTGATTCACGACCACATTGAAAATATCCAGACCCAATAATTGATCCAGGTCGATACCTAATGTCTTCGAGTACTGTTGATTACAGTCCACAACAATACCTTTGTCATCGTAGTGCACAATGCCAAGTGGAGAATATTCAAATACGGAGCGGTAACGCTCTTCACTCTCACGTCTGGCGCGCTCGCGATGATCGCTCTGCAAACGCAGAATAATATTTTCAATGTAATTACTGGAAAATCGTTTGGCCCCGATTACAACCATACCCATATACAAGATAACCATGGTGCCCATAGCTGTTGTAATGAGTGTTTCCTGTAGGAACAAATAAACAGCTAAAGGAAACAATGCCGGTAATGCAAATGCCAGATAAGTCTCATAACGATATGCCAGTGATGTCATTGCACCAGCCGTCATTCCCGCTATAACAAAAGCGACGAATACTTCATGCGCCAAATTATCCTGAGGGAATAGCCAGATCGCACTCGAACCCCATACGACGCCGGCAATGAGTGTGCCGATAAAAAAGGTACGATGTCCTGCATCAATATCCGCTTCAGAGTCCGTATCGAAACGCAAACTAAAGACCAGTCGCCAGACACTTACCAATAACAGCACCGCGAACCAGATCACCGTCGTTGCGATACCAGAAACTGGATATTGAACAATTCCAAGGATGCAACCATTAACCAGAGTAACCGCTGTCGATTGCGGCATAGCCGATAACATCAGGCGTAGTTGTTCCTGACGGACCTCCTGACGTTCTTCTGTTGTTATTGTTATATTTTCAGCGTTCATAACATCTTATTTAACATGGTTATCACTTTTATCACAGCCATATCCATGAAACTCAACAATTATTCACATTAATGAGTAGTTGCCTCGGTCATAAGCGGGCTGTACAGTACGCGGCTTAATGAATTTTCAGGTATAAACAGGATGTTTAACGCTATTCGAGGCCTGTTTTCCAATGATCTATCCATCGATCTGGGAACAGCCAATACATTAATATATTCCCACGGACAGGGAATTGTTCTGAACGAACCATCGGTTGTGGCGATTCGTGAAGACTCAGCAGCGCAGCGTGGCGGCAAAACCATCGAGGCCGTTGGTCTGGATGCCAAACGCATGCTGGGTCGTACACCCGGCCATATCACGGCTATTCGCCCTCTGAAAGATGGGGTTATTGCAGACTTCACTTACACCGAAAAAATGCTACAGCATTTTATCCGCAAGGTGCATGAAACTCGTATGTTTCAGCCCAGCCCACGAGTTCTCGTTTGTGTGCCTTATGGCTCAACACAGGTTGAACGTCGTGCGATCAAGGAATCAGCTACAGGTGCTGGTGCTCGCCATGTCTATCTGATTGATGAGCCAATGGCTGCTGCCATAGGTGCCGGCATGCCCGTTGATCAGGCTCGCGGCTCTATGGTACTCGATATCGGTGGTGGTACATCTGAAGTCGCCATTATCTCTCTGAACGGCATCGTATATGCAGCCTCGGTTCGTATCGGTGGTGACCGTTTTGATGAATCAATTAAAGACTATGTACGCCGCAACTACGGTACGCTTATCGGTGAAGCGACTGCTGAACGTATTAAATGTGAAGTCGGTTCCGCTTACCCTGGTGCCGAAATGAAAGAGATTCAGGTCAAAGGCCGTAACCTCTCTGAAGGTATTCCACGGACATTCACGCTCAACAGCAATGAAATTCTGGAAGCGCTACAGGAACCATTATTCGGTATCGTTGGTGCGGTTAAGACAGCACTGGAACAGACACCACCTGACCTGTGTGCCGACGTCGCAGAACGCGGTATCGTACTGACTGGTGGTGGTGCGCTACTACGTGATCTGGATCGCCTGCTGATGGAAGAGACTGGCCTGCCAGTTATCATTGCTGAAGACCCTCTCACCTGTGTTGCACGTGGTGGCGGTCGCATACTGGAAGTAATCGACAAAGAGGGCGCAGGTATCTTTGCACTCGACTAAGTCGGAATAATAACCAATACAAAGGCTGTCATGATGACAGCCTTTGCCTCCCCCTTTGCCACACTCCGGGGCGATGGCAAAATAGCAAAATTTAGTCATCAACTAGGACAACGCCATTAACCCTATTTTCCTCAAGGGCCCTTCAACACTGGTAAAACTGGTGATTGTTATGATTCTGTCATTCCTGTTAATGACAATGGATCATCGTTTTGCCCAACTGGAAAAAGTCCGTGGTGGTATCGCCCTCGTGCTCTCTCCAATTCAGTATATCGTTGATATTCCGTTATCAGCTTTCAACTGGGTCTCATCTTCTGTACGCACCCACACTGACTTACTAGAAGATAACACGCGCCTACAGGAAGAATGGAAAACCTTACGAGCGCAAACCCTGAAATTTGAAGCACTCGAAACTGAGAATAGACGCCTCCGTGAATTACTCGATTCTACAGCTCAAATCACCGACCGGGTTTTGATTGGCGAAGTACTACGTGTCGAAACAGATGCTCTGAAACGTCAGATCATTATCAATAAAGGCACGCAACACGATACCTTTATCGGTCAGACAATCATCGATGCCTATGGCATTGTTGGCCAGATCATTCATACCAGTCCATACACTTCCACGGTGATGCTCATCACCAACCCAGATCATGCCATCCCTGTACAGGTTGCCCGCAACGGCATCCGTTCCATCGCAGTGGGTAGCCAGGAAGACTATCGACTAGAGCTACCTTACCTGGCCACAAATGCCGATGTAAAAACTGGTGACTTATTGATTACATCTGGCCTTGGTGGACGCTTTCCATACGGCTATCCCGTTGCAAAAATTAACCGTGTTGAACAGGATGACATCACGACATTTTCCAGCGCCTATGCCACACCGACAGCTCATCTGGATCGCCATCGTGAAGTCCTGCTGGTCTGGTCTGGTACACAGATCCCCGAAAGCATGCTGAGTGGAGAATCCGAATGATTCATGAACCAGCTCGCGCGACGCATGTCATATTAATTACGTTTATTTTTGCACTGGCATTAACCATCCTGCCGATGCCTACGGCCTTTGCAGACTATCGACCAGAATGGGTGGCCATTGTGTTGTTGTACTGGATCATGGCATTACCACACCGTGTTGGCATTTTTAGTGCATGGATGCTGGGCATTGCGCTTGATGTATTAAAAGGCGCCTTGCTGGGGCAACATGCACTGGCTCTGGCAATAGCTGCATTCCTTATGTTGCATTTACATCTGCGTTTACGCATGTATCCATTCTGGCAACAGTCAGTCGTCATTGGATTAATCCTGCTGATCTATCAAGCCCTACTGTTCTGGATATACGATATGACATCAGATATCACACTGAGCTGGCCTTACTGGATACCCTCATTGATTGGCGCTGTCCTCTGGCCCTGGCTATTCATCATCCTGCGTGATGTCCGCCGTCGCTATAACGTTAACTAACCGGGTAGTAAATGGCACTCGGCACACGTATTAAAGATTATCGGAGTGAGCATCGATTATTCTCGATTCGTGCCGTTCAGGCCATTATTTTTGTTGTTATTTTGCTATGTATTCTGATTGGTCGTCTGGTTTTCCTGCAGATATCGCAACATGATGTATTCGCTACATTATCGACTGAAAACCGCGTTAAGCTGGTCGCGGTTCCACCAACACGCGGTATCGTTTTTGATCGCCATGGTGTCATTCTGGCCGAGAGCCAACCGTCGTACAGCCTGGAAATCACGCCCGAACGCACCAAAGATATAGAAGGCACGCTAGAAAAGATCGCCGAGCTCATTCCTATTGATGCGCTGGATCGCAGTCGTTTCTTCAAGATTAAAAAACGCCGCCCCTCTTTTGAAGGCATCCCTTTGCGTTTAAAGATGACAGATGAAGAAGTCGCCAAGATTGCCGTCAATCAACATCACCTGGCCGGCGTTGATATCGTCGCCCGACTGGTCCGCCACTACCCTCAAAATGAACACGCCGCACATGCGGTTGGCTATGTTGGACGTATCAGCGAAAAAGAACTAAACCGAGTTGACGAATCAGATTATCGAGGCACCAATCATATCGGCAAATCCGGTATCGAAAAGCATTACGAAGATACCCTGCATGGCACCGTTGGCGTACAACAGGTTGAGATTAATGCCCGAGGCCGTGTACTGAGAAAACTCGAAAGCGTTGCCGCACAACCCGGTAAAAACCTGTACCTGACGATTGATTCCAAACTCCAGCATATCGCCGAAAAAGCTCTTGGCGAAAACAATGGCGCGGTTGTGGCCATCGAACCCCAAACGGGCGAAGTGCTGGTCTTCGCCAGTCAGCCGGGCTACGACCCTAACCTGTTTGTTAACGGTATCGACCATAAATCCTATAAAGCTTATAACGAGGATGAAAACCGGCCGCTGTATAACCGCGCGTTATATGGCCGCTATCCACCCGGTTCGACGGTAAAACCCTTCGTCTCACTTGCCGGCCTTGAAACCAACGTTATCGAACACGATCACAAAACCAGTTGCCCCGGTTTCTATCGCCTGCCTGGAAGCACACATAAATACCGCTGCTGGAAAAAGAAAGGTCATGGCCCGGTCGACTTAAATAAGTCGGTCGTCGAATCCTGCGATGTCTTTTACTATGAGCTGGCGCGTGCGCTAAAAATTAATCGCCTACACGATTACATGCTGCTATTTGGCTTTGGCGAAAAAACTGGTGTTGATTTACTCAATACCCGCTATGAACCGTCTGGCCTGTTTCCATCAACCAGCTGGAAGCGCCGCGTACATAATCAGCCCTGGTATCCAGGTGAAACTCTGATTGCCGGTATCGGGCAAGGGTTCACTCTTTCGACGCCATTACAATTAGCTTCAGCAACGGCAACACTGGCTAATTACGGCACACGCATAAAACCCAGACTGGTTCGCGAAATTGAAAACATTCGTACTGGAGAGCGCAAGAAGACCGAAGTTGACCAGGTCGGCGAAGTTGCCATCGTCGAACAGGCACATTGGGATCAGGTGGTTCAGGCCATGAAGGATGTCGTGCATGCCCCGAGAGGAACAGCCCGACGTTTGAATAAAGACATTCCATATACGATTGCGGGCAAGACGGGTACAGCGCAGGTGATCGGCATTAAGCAAAACGAAAAATACGATGAGACAAAGATCGCCAAGAAACATCGAGACCATGGTTTGTTTGTCGCATTTGCCCCTGTAGAAAATCCACAAATAGCCATTGCTGTCATCGTTGAAAACGGCGGCGGCGGTAGCACTTCAGCAGCCCCTATTGCAGGTGAGGTGATTAAATCCTACCTAATGCCTAAAATTGAATCGGGTGAGCTGGTTCTGGAAACCGCTAAAACACCTGAAGAGAAAGCAGGTAGTGACTCATGAATGAGTTTCTACACAAACTACACATTGACGCCCTGCTTCTGCTGGGAATCATCCTGCTATGTAGTTTGAGCATGATCGTGCTCTATAGTGCCGGCGGCCAGGATACCGATATTTTAATCAAGCAAGGCATACGACTATCATCAGGCTTCCTGGTCATGATCATCATTGCCCAGTTCTCTCCCCAGTTTATGCGTAGCTGGACGCCCTGGGTCTATGCCCTGGGTCTGGCAATGCTGGTTGGCGTCATCTTTTACGGTGTACAGGCCAAGGGTGCGCAACGTTGGCTGGATGTCGTTGGCCTGTTCCGTTTCCAGCCTTCAGAGTTAATGAAGCTGGCATTACCACTGATGTTGGCACGCTATTATTCCGAACATGAACTACCACCGAGCTGGCCCCACCTGATTGTCGGCGCTGTGCTGATCGTGATTCCTTTTGCGCTAATCATTAAACAGCCTGATCTCGGAACCTCGCTACTGATTGCGTCATCAGGTTTCTTCGTCATTTTTCTTGCCGGCATACGCTGGAAATATTTAATCGGCTTAGGCATCGCAGGACTAGCCTCGCTACCTGCCGCCTGGTACTTCCTGCTGCATGAATACCAGAAAGTACGTGTTATGACTTTACTTGATCCAGAAAGCGATCCTCTCAATGCGGGCTGGCACACAATCCAGGCCAAAATTGCCATTGGCTCCGGCGGTACCTACGGCAAGGGCTGGCTCAACGGTACCCAGTCGCAACTCGAGTTTCTGCCCGAACGCCATACCGACTTTATATTTGCCGTCATTGGTGAGGAATTCGGTTTTATGGGACTGATTGTGTTGCTGTCTGTGTACTTATTTATTACAGCCCGCGGTTTATATATCGCGGTATACGGACAAGATACATTCGCACGACTGCTAGCCGGCAGCCTGAGCCTGACTTTTTTTATCTATGTCTTCGTTAACATCGGCATGGTCAGCGGTATCTTGCCTGTAGTTGGCCTGCCATTACCACTGGTCAGTTATGGTGGAACTTCGATTGTTACGTTAATGGCAGGATTCGGTATGATTATGTCGGTACAGACACACAAGAAGCTTTTCCGTCACGAGGATTTCTAGAATGCCACGCTTATTTCTGATTTCGATTTGCATATTCATGCTATCACTATCGTTGCCGTTACATGCTGGCTACGAATCCCGAGACGATGTTAAGCAATTCATCAATATGATGCATAGCAAACATCAATTCGACAAAGCTCAGTTAACCCAGTGGTTCGCTAAAGCCACCAAACAAACCAAAACGCTGCAGGCCATTGCCAAACCAGCCGAAGGTTTGCCCTGGCATAAATACCGTAAAATCTTTTTAACAGAGAAACGTACTAAGAAAGGCGTTGAGTTCTGGAAAGAGAATCGAGCAGCACTGGAGCGTGCCGAGAAAGAGTATGGCGTTCCACCTGAGATTATTACCGCCATTATCGGCGTCGAAACATTTTATGGCGTTTACAAAGGTAAATATCCTGCCTTTGATACGTTGGTCACACTTGGGTTTGATTATCCCAAACGCGGCAAATTCTTTCGCAGTGAGTTAGAAAACTATCTATTACTGGTCCGCGAAGAAGAACTTGATGCATTTGATCTGAAAGGCTCTTATGCAGCAGCCATGGGTAAACCACAGTTCATATCCAGCAGCTATCGACACTATGCCGTAGATTTTGATGGCGATGGCAAACGTGATCTATTAAACAACACCACCGATGCCATTGGCTCGGTTGCTAACTATTTCAAGCGACACGGCTGGCGCGCAGGCGAAACTGCCACCATTACAGCCAATTACAAAGGCAGTGCATTTCCTGAATTTAAAATGAAGCCAACAAAAAGTATTGCCTCGCTTTCCAGCAGCCAGGTTTTCCCGACACAGCCGGTTAAGACATCAGCCCTGGCAACACCTATCCAGCTCGAACTCGAAAGCGGATACGAATACTGGCTAGGCCTGCATAATTTTTATGTCATCACCCGTTACAATCATAGTAATCTGTACGCCATGGCGGTCTATCAACTGAGTCAGGCAATAAAGCAGGGAATGAATCCTTAATGTTGTTACGAATATTCATAACATTAACAGCATTCGCGTTACTTACTGCCTGTGGTGGCGGAGGAAGCTACAAGCCATCCAGCAATGGTAGCAGTAGTAGTACTGGTGGTGGGAAATATTATAAAGACGACGGCCCTCCTGCCGACTATCGCGATAACCACATCAAAGCCGATGCCGTACCTAAAGTTGAACCCAAAAGTCGTGGCGGTAATCCAAAGTCGTATGTGATTTTCGGTAAACGTTACTATGTCATGCAAGACAGCAAAGGTTATGTCGACCGTGGCATTGCCTCCTGGTATGGCAAAAAGTTTCATGGCCGCAAGACATCAAACGGTGAAACATATGACATGTACGCCATGACGGCTGCACATAAGACCTTGCCTATCCCAACCTATGTCGAAGTCGAAAATCTTAAGACAGGTAAAACTATTGTTGTGCGAGTCAATGACAGAGGCCCTTTTCACGAAGGACGCATCATCGACCTGAGCTATGCCGCCGCACAAAAGCTTGGCACAGCTGCCGGTGGCACAGGGCTCGTCGAGGTTCGTGCTATAGACCCGCGTACATGGCAATCAGATCGTACAACACAACCAACCGCCAAACCTGCACCACAGCCCAAACCAGTTACGCCGCAAAGTAATACTCAGATTTATCTACAGCTTGGTGCATTTTCGGTCAGACACAATGCAGAAAAATTCATGAACGAAGTCATATCGAAAGCATTTTCTGGTGTTCTCGTCAGTGAAGGCAGGAATAGTTCTGGCTTATCAGTTTTCCGAGTCAGAATTGGACCACTCGCTACAGTCGAGCTGGCTGATAACATCATTAGCCGCCTTATTCAGCATGGCTATGATGAGTTTCATATCGTGATCGAATAGTGACTCATGTCCATACCTACCATCTTGACGCTTGATGACCTGGCAGAATACGTAGACTACTCTTTCATTGAGGCACTTGATTGCGATCCAGAGTCAAGAGCGGATGGCCTTGATCACGCACCACGGCAAGTTTTCTCAGGGCATTATGTTCCCGTTAAACCCACACCGATTGAAGATCCTGAATACGTTGCCCACAGCAAGAGCTTGTTTCATGAATTGAGCTTGTCTGATGAGTTAGCTGATTCAGCTGATTTTATTCGGTTATTCGCTGGCGATCTCTCGCAGGTTCCGGATCAGATTCATAAGACAGGCTGGGCTACTGGATACGCACTGTCGATCTACGGTACCGAATACTACGAACAATGCCCGTTCGAAACCGGGAATGGTTATGGTGATGGCCGAGCAATATCGGTGCTTGAAGTAAATATCAATGGTCGACGCTGGGAGATGCAATTAAAAGGTGGCGGTCGAACGCCATACTGTCGTGGCGCTGATGGCCGTGCTGTATTGCGATCAAGTGTCCGAGAATTTCTGGCGCAAGAGCACATGCATGCATTGGGCATACCGACCTCACGCTCTTTGAGCTTAGTTGTATCAAAATCAGAACAGGTGCAACGTCCCTGGTACTCAGAAGGGTCGCAATCAGTAGACCCAGACAGAATTGTGAACGAATCCGTGGCGATCTCTACGCGCGTCGCACCCTCCTTCATCCGGGTTGGTCAAATCGAACTGTTTGGTCGTCGTGCTCGAAAGCAGGAGCATCCCAGTGCGATGGAGGAGCTAGAGAAGATTGTATTGCACGTGATCGATCGTGAGTATAAGGATGACATCGACAGCAATCTCAACTTACCCGACAAAGTTTTACAACTTGCACAGAAATTTCGCGGGCGCCTTACCTCACTCGTCGCCAACTGGATACGTGTTGGTTATTGCCAGGGTAACTTCAATAGTGATAACTGTGCGGTCGGTGGTTACACACTGGATTATGGTCCCTTTGGATTCTGCGAAGCTTTCGACCCTTATTTCCAGCCGTGGACTGGCGGCGGAGAACATTTTTCGTTCTGGAATCAACCTGTGGCTGCAAAAAAATAATTTCGATATGTTTTGCAAGGCGCTAGCGCCGTTATTGAAAACAGATACACAAGCCCTGCAACAACTTGACGAGATTCAAAATGGCTTTGCGGAGGACATGCAGGAAGAAGTCGAAAAAATGTTTGCGGCAAAATTGGGATTACCTCAATTTGACGAGGCATTATTCGGTGAGCTCGCCACATTGATGATGAAGACATCTGTAGATTATACAATCTTCTTCCGGGAGCTTTCGTCTCTACCCTCGGATATTAACCCTCTCAAAAAAAGCTTCTATAGTAATTTAAACGAAGAGATGGAAAAGCGCTGGATCGAATGGCTGAAAAAATGGAAGACTCTGGCTTGTTCTACCAGTGAGAAAATGAAAAGCATCAACCCAAAATATAGCTTACGTGAGTGGTTACTTGCACCGGCTTATCAACAAGCAGCTCTGGGGAACTACACGCCACTTCGAGAACTACAGAGTGTTATGACGCATCCTTATGAAGAGCAATCAGAAGATATAGAAGAGAAATACTACAGACTGAAACCATCTGAGTTTGGCATGCTCGGTGGATTATCACATATGAGCTGCTCTTCCTGATTTCAATATTCTTAAAAGAACAGCCTTGATGTTGCCAACAACTAGACGACCTGCTCACCATATTTAGTCGATAACGTTATATCCACCCAGAACGTGCTACCTTTATTTAATTCACTACTCACATCGATTCGGCCATTCATTAGCTCGACAAGATCCTTACTCAATGCCAGCCCCACACCGGCCCCTTCGATATGTTTATCACCAGCATCTAGTCTTTCGAAACGATGAAACAGCTTTTTCATCTGGTGTAACTCTAAACCATACCCTGTATCTGCTACCGATATACGGCAATAATCTTCATCCAGTATTCGACTCTGAATCCTGACTTTCCCGTGCTTACGATTATATTTTGCAGCATTCGACATTAAATTCAGCAGCACCTGCTTAAGCCGAAGCCCATCGGTGTATACCCAGATCGACTCATGATGCGAACCATCAAAATTGAATTCCACATCATATTTATCTGCATAAGATGACGTCATGGACTGACAGCTACTCAGGATATCATCCAGCAATATATCTTCCATATCGACTTCGAGCTTACCGGCTTCCAGCTTAGCGACATCCAGTACATCATTAATCAAAGCCAGTAAATGCTCTCCTGCATTTAGTATCTCACTCGCCTGCCTGCGCTGAGAATCATTAATATTCTGATCACTAACTAAAAGGTCAGAAAATCCAATCACAGCGTTCAATGGTGTTCGTAATTCATGCGACATACTGGAAACAAATTCAGACTTAGAACGACTACTTGCCTCAGCAGCATCTTTCGCCAATGCGAGTTCTGAATTAATCAACAGTACTTTTCTATAGACAAAAACAGATACAACCAGTGCAACAATAATCATGAGCAGGCTAATGCTCACGAGAAAAGTATAGATATTGTTATGACTCGACGTCAGATCCCTCAGTGCGTACTGCGCCAGTTGATCCTGATACTCAATCATCGCCTGAATTGCCAGTAACTGCTTACGACGATGTTTCTGTAATTGCTCACTCCGGATAATGCCTGAGGCCAGCTCGATTTCATCCTGTTGAATCAGATCAACGACCTGAGCCTGTACTTCATACGTTGCATCAGCAGATTCAACAATGGTATTAACGATTGCCATCTCTTCGATATCCATAGGCAGTTCGCTCAACTCGGACATATTTGAAATAAACTGTGGTGCATAGGAACGGAATTCCTGAATCGTGTCATCCCGGTCAAAAGGATCAGATTGAATAATCGTTTTATCCAGTAACAGCAGTCGGGTTACAGCTATACGGTTCATGGTGCTCGCATGCTGAACTTTTTTACTTCGAACCTGGTTACTTTCCTGCAGAAATTCCTGCGTCTTGTTTACGTGCTGCAAGCTGATTGCCACAATCAGAATCAACGACAAGACAAAGATGCCGAGCATCGACAGCAATAGCCTTCGTGTGTATTTAACTGGATGCATCGATCTATTCGCCCATCACCTGAATACTGATCTGCCGTTCACGCGGCCCATCTAGATCAAAGAAAATCACTGATTGCCATTGACCAAGTTGTAACTCAGCATTAGTTACGGGGATGACCTCAGATGAAGACAGTAGCATCGCCTGAATATGCGCATGCGCATTCTCTGGTTCATTTTCAGGACAATCACGCAGATGAATATCGTTATGTAAATACTTATCTTCAGCCGGCACCAGATGACCAAAATACTCGCGCACATCATCCAGCAAACGACTCTCGTACTCGTTAATTGCGAGTGCCGTTGTTGTATGACGTGACGTCACAGTCAACAAACCATTTTGTAGTTTGCTGTCCAGTAGAAATTGTTGAATGACATCATCGAGCTGATACAGACCAATACCCGGATCGGTCTGCAACTGATGAGTCATAGACTGGATAATCATAGCCCCCCCGTTGGCTATACTATCTTTGGACAATAAGAGAGCAGAACTTAACCGCGACCCCTTACCTAACCTAAGTTCGCAGTATCTCGAAATATCCACATAACTTCCACTACTATTAAGTGGTTGTAACCCCTCTTGCCGCAGATCAATACCAATCAACATATAAGGCGCGTATGATTCGCGCTTGATACGGATGTACGCTATTAAGTACGCACCAGAGAACGAACATGAAATGTAACACTATTGCCAGACTCCTGATTACCTGCCCAGATCAACCAGGTATTGTCTCGGCTGTCACCACATTCTTCTATAACCATGGTGCCAATATCACCATGCTGGATCAGCATTCCTCCGATCCAGAGGGCGGTACATTTTTCATGCGTATCGAATTCCAGACTCCAAATCTCGATGTCGACCGAAAAGTACTGGAAGACGCATTTGCCAAAGCCGTGGCGCAACGCTTCGAGATGCAATGGGATATCAGTTACGTTACCGACTTAAAGAAAGTCGTTGTCATGGTGTCTCAATATGATCATGCCATGCTCGAAGTCCTGTGGCGTAATCAACGCGGTGAACTACCTGCTGATATCACCATGGTCATCAGTAATCACCCCGACATGGAAAAAGTGGTTTCTGATTTTGGAATCCCGTTTCATCATGTACCAGTGAATAAGGACAATAAACCTGAAGCCGAACAGCAGATACTCGAACTCATCAATGGACAGGCTGACCTGGTGGTCCTCGCGCGTTATATGCAGATCCTGAGTGATAGTTTTGTCGCCAACTATCCGAACAAAATCATCAATATTCACCACTCCTTCCTGCCCGCTTTCATCGGCGCCAACCCCTATCGAAAAGCCTGCGAACGCGGCGTTAAGCTCATCGGAGCAACCGCGCACTATGTAACAGCAGACCTCGACGAAGGTCCGATCATCGAACAGGAAGTCAGTCGCGTATCACATCGCTACGACGCCGAAGAGATGAAAGAAGCCGGTATGGAACTGGAACGTACGGCACTGGCACGCGCGGTGAAGTGGCACCTGGAAGACCGGATTATCGTGCAGGGTAATCGCACCATCGTATTTAACTAAACCGGCCTGCAATTCCTGCATGCTCTAAGCGAGCCTTATCCACCACAGCGACACGAACAGCCTTCACTAAAACAGACCGAAATATCACGTCCTCCGTGTCTTTGCAGGGAATAAATCAACAATCAAAACCGCTCTGATCTTTTAACGTAGAATGCCGCCATGAATCAGGCCCACCCCTACGAAGCACTTACCCCCGATGTTCTGCTCGATGCCGTTGAAGCCCATGGCTTTCTCTGCGACGGTAGTTTTCTGGCACTCAACAGTTATGAAAACCGGGTTTACCAGGTAGGCATCGAAGACGATAAACCGGTCATTGCCAAGTTTTATCGCCCCGGACGCTGGCCGACGAAGGCGATTCAGGAAGAACATGATTTTTCTCTGTCCCTGGAAGAACATGAAATCCCTGTCGTTACACCGATTAAAAATGAAAACGGCGACACACTGTTTACTTACGGTGATTTTCAGTTCGCTCTGTTCCCAAGGCAAGGCGGCTACTGGCCAGAATTGAATGATCCAGATGATCGAATGCAGTTTGGTCGTTTGATGGGGCGCATCCATGCAGTTGGCAGTACCACATCTTTTGATCATCGCCCTACTCTGAATATCGAGACGTTTGGTTCAACATCTCGTGATTACCTGTTAGAGAATGATTTCATTCCGTCCGAGCTGCTAACAGCCTATGAAACCCTGACTGACGATCTGCTAAAACAGATCGCGAATGCTTATGACCGTGCTGGTGACATTGACTTAATTCGACTCCATGGCGATTGCCATGCTGGGAATATTTTATGGACACCCGACGGACCACACTTTGTTGATCTCGATGACTGCAGGATGGGGCCAGCGATTCAGGACATCTGGATGCTGTTGTCCGGTGAACGTGATGAACAGACGATACAGCTGGAAGATTATCTGGAAGGCTATGAAGAATTCCACGACTTCAATCCGAGCGAATTAAATCTCATCGAGGCATTACGCACGCTACGCCTGATGCATTACGCCGCATGGCTGGCGCGACGGTGGGAAGACCCGGCTTTCCCTAAAAACTTTCCCTGGTTTAATGAACAACGTTACTGGGAGGAACATATACTCACACTTCGTGAACAGGCAGCGGCGATGAATGAACCACCACTACAATACGGGCAATTTGGAATATAAGGACTAATATGAGCCGCACAACATCATTAGAAAAACTCGACCCACAATTCACTGATCGTTGGTCACCTCGTGCATTTCTAAGTGAGGCGATTTCACAGGAAAACATCGATACGATTTTTGAAGCTGCTCGCTGGAGCCCGTCTTGTTTTAACGCGCAACCCTGGCGGTTTGTTTATGCCACTGGTGGTGATGCAAAAGAGGCTTTATTAAGTGCACTGGCTGAAGGCAATCTGTCCTGGGCGAAAGAAGCACCTGTGATTGCTTATGCATTTAGTTACAACGTGTTTGACCATAATGGCAAACCGAATCGCTGGGCTGAATTTGATACCGGTGCAGCCTGGATGGCGTTATCACTACAGGCCAATAAACTGGGTTATCACACTCACGCCATGGGTGGCTTTGATGCCGACAAGGCGTTTGAAGTTTGTAATGTTGACCCCGAAACCCATACCGCACTTTGCGGTATTGTCATCGGCAAAATAGCTGATGCAAGCCAGTTACCAGAAGAACTTCAGGAACGTGAAGAACCAAGTAACCGTGAACCGTTAGACAGCATCCTCATTGCGCGGTGAACCATAATTCATACCAATCGATAAACGCATTTCTCGACTTTTGTTTTCTGTCACTTCATGCACGTTGCTGGCAGAAAATAAAACCAGCTTACCCTCTTCAGGCTGAATCGTAACCAGCTCATCGCCGTCATGCAGAATCAGGTCACCTGATTTCTCGGGCACCTTGAGATAGTAAACTCCGGAGAGTTTTTCATCGTCATCATCATGGCTATGCGGCAGCGTCACATGACTGGGGTGCATCTCGTTAAACCAGAAACCACAGCGCAAACCATCGACTGACTCTCCTAGTACCTCAGCAGCAGAGGCTAACCAGAATTCAATTAACGGTAGTATTTCGGCTATTTCATCGCGATCAATATAAATATTTTCGTAACGCCCACCGAAGAAGTGTGTTTTACGGACTGAATCAGTATCCACCAACGTTTGATAGTGCTGGCTCAATTGCTCGTTCAGCGATACCGCATCGGGATAGTGAAATGTGTAATACAAGTTTTCCATCGATCCAGTAACCTTTGATTAAGTCATGTGGCTTGATAAGGCTGAGATAAAATCACTCAGATCAAGGCGAAAATTGATGGTAATAGCTGAACTATCACCAAAATTTTCAACGCAGAGATGAAAGATTTTAGCCCGCATGATCTGTTCCATTACTTACTCAGAGATTACTTAAGTTAAAGGCATTCATTCATGTGTTCAACTATGCTTGGTTAATTGATCTCAACTGGCCTGTTTATGACAATTCGACGACTTATTCCGCTACTCCTTATCCCCCTGCTGGGTATCGTCGCCTGTGATCAGTCCAATCCTGTACGCCCTTCTGGCTACCTGGTGAATTACCAACATTTAAAACCTACAGATAGCACCGGCCAAACTCTTTATTTCGAAGACAAAAGTGCACCATGGGGTAGCTATCACTCCATCATGTTTGATGAGGTAGCGGTACGTACATCGCTCGAAAGTCGTGGACAGTCTATCTCCGCCAAAGACCTGAAGAAAATGCGTAATCATTTTCAACGCACCCTGGCGAATTCGGCCTGTAGCCGACTTAATTTCACTAATAAACCCGGTAAAGGCGTCATCATGCTGCGTACCGCTATAGTCGATATCAAACCTGTGAATGTCGCGGCCAATGTCGTCAGCAAGGGACTATTCTTTGTTCCCGTCGATTTCGGTAAAGCAGCCATTGAAGGCGAATTACGAGATTCAATCACGGGGCAGCACCTGGCATCAATCGTGGACCGTAAATTCGGCTCCTTTGTCGACCCCATCCATAGCTATACAACATGGGGCGCCGTAGAAGATGCCTTTGAGGCCTGGTCCGAGGAATTAGGCGGCATACTGGATAAGAATCTACCTCCTGAAAAATAACATTCCAATGATACGTATCCCCTTGTGAATGCTGGATTTGGCCTCATTTCTGCTAAACTGATGAAAATTTAGTTACGAGGGATCGAACATGACTGGCAATCCACAATTCAAGAAAGAGCTCACCGACGAAGTAAACGTTACTGATACGGCAATTGAGCAATTACTTAACCTGACTAAAGACGAAGAAGACGTCACCGGCGTTCGTATCTTTGTATCTGGCGGCGGCTGCGGTGGCATGAGCTACGGCATGACGCTGGTTGAAGAGCCTACTGACTTCGATGCGACATGGAGCAAAGATGGCCTGAATGTGTATGTTGATGCGGTGGCACTGTCTTATCTCGAAGGTGTGGAAATCGACTTTCAGGATCAGGGCGTTAACAAAAGCTTCGTATTCAAGAATGTCTTTGCCAGCACCGGTGGTTCGGGGACTTGTGGGAGTTGTGGAGCAGCCGGCGGCGGTTGCGGTTAGCCTGAATTTCTACTCAGGCGGCGTAATACGGCGTTAAAAGTTTACTCGGAATACTCATGTATTCACATATACATTCCGTTTCCTCGTAAACTTTTGCCTTGTCTTACACCACCTGAGCGAAATTCTTTAGTTCATCAACCTTCTTTGATTTACCTGGCTGGGAAGGAAAAATCTATCGCTCTCAGCAGTTATACCGACTAAAAAAGCCTCGCACTGCGGGGCTTTTTTATTGAACAATACATCTATGCCTGGCCGTCTCCTTCTTATTGCCCAACCCAATAGCTATCGTATTGCGCCATATATCAAGGCCGCGCATCAGATGGGCATGGAGATACTCATTGCCTCTCGTGGTGAGTACTCATTAATCACGGAAGTACACGAAGGCCTGAATATCGATTTTGATAAACCGGATGAAGCAATCGGTCTGATTCTTGAGGAGGCAAAGAAGAAACCGTTTAGCGGCGTACTAGGGAGCGATGACAGCACAGTAGAACTCGCGGCGCGGGTTGCCGAAAAACTAGACTTGCCACATAACCCTCCTGACGCGGCTCGAGCGTCACGAAGAAAAGATCTTGCGCGAATTCATTTACAGTCTGCGGGTTGTCCAGTACCAAAACACACACTGATCGATCTAAGCAAATCACTGGATGAGCAACTAGCGGACATTACTTACCCCTGCGTCCTCAAACCACTTAACCTCTCCGCTAGCCGTGGGGTTATTCGAGCAAATAACAAAGAGGAATTCACCAACGCCTGTGATCGCATCCATGCTATTACCCAATCAGAAAATACCGACCCCATCGAGCAACATCACCTTCTCGTAGAACAATATATTGATGGTGAAGAAATCGCCTTTGAAGGTTTCCTGCAGGAAGGGACATTGACCCAGCTTGTTATTTTCGACAAACCAGAACCGCTGATCGGGCCCTGCTTCGAAGAAACCATCTACGTCACGCCTTCTGCCTTATCTGAAACAAAACAGACGCTCGTCCGAGAACGTGTGCAACAGGCCTGTGATGCCTACGGCCTGACCACTGGCCCAGTGCATGCGGAACTAAGGATCAACGATGAGGATGCCTGGATACTCGAAGTTGCCAGCCGAACCATTGGCGGTGATTGTGGACGTACGCTCGATACCGGTCAGGGACTCAATATTGAAGCACTGACTATTACGCTGGCAACCGGGCAACAACCAAACGTCGAAACACCCGAAGGCGCTCGTGGTGTCATGATGTTACCGATTCCAGGGAAGGGACTATTAAAACGAGTTGAGGGGTTAACAGAAGCAAGAAATGTCGACCATATTAAAGCCGTTGAGATCGTCATACCTGAAGGCCATAAACTCATCCCACTACCCGAAGGCAACCAGTATCCAGGCTATATTTTCGCAGAAGCGGATACCCGCGAGCAGGTTATCCAGGCACTTCAAACCGCACAGCAGAAACTGAACTTTATTTTAAGACCACTGCTGGAAATACAATATACTTAGCGTATTGCTTAGACAGAACGATCAACTATGTACCGCATCGCAAAAGAATTTCACTTCAGCGCCAGCCATATTATTGAAGGCCTGCCCGACACGCATAAGTGCAGCCGCCTGCATGGACACAACTATCTCGTGGAGATTGTTCTGGAGTCTAATGAACTAGATCAATACGGGTTTATCGTGGATTACCACGACTTGAAACCGTTTAAAGATATTATCGATAATGAACTCGATCACCGGCATTTGAACGATATTTTGCCGGGCTCAACTTCAGCAGAAGCTATTGCCGAATGGCTTTATGGGCGAGCTAAAGGGATGTGGCCACAGGTCTCCAAAGTGCGTGTTTCCGAGACAGAGAAAACCTGGGCCGAGTATTCTGAATAAAGCTTACTAAGAGGCTTATTTTTTGCCGCCGCCACCGCCAGCCTGAAAACCCGCCGGTGCCTGACCGTAATCCCCTTCCTGAAAAAAGAATCCCAGCATATGTTTCTCGATCAATTCTAGATTACGAGGATCAGCAGTATTTAAACCATTTTCATTGATAATCGTCGTCAGGCGCTCTAGCCATTTCTTCCAGCCTTCTACCGATACGTTTTCAAAAATTCGCACCCCTAATTCACCAGGATGCGGTGGCACTTGTAGAGCTTCGGCTTCTTGCTTGAGTACAACACAGTGAACTGTCTTTGCCATGATTAACCTCGTCTTACCTAAACTTGTTCGTATTTCTTTAATAACACGCCGTCATCACCACAACATGACGCCGCACATTTTTTCACATCAAATATATCGTCGGCATCTGCATTCAGGAATGCCTCAATGGGTTTGTTTTCCTCAGCACAGTCACAACCCTTGTCGTTGTAGACGTACACATTCTTCAGACCCACTCGCTTCGCTATCGCCTCTGCCGAAAACAAATCCTCTTCAGGCGTCATCGGTAAATCAGACAATTTATACGCCGGAAAAAAGCGCGTGATATGCCACGGACTATCTTCACCCAGATTGTCATACACCCACTGCGCGATCTGATCATATTCTTCCGTCGAATCATTTTTCGTCGGAATAATGTTGGTTCTCGTTTCCACATGAATACCTAAGTCATGTGCCTTTTTGATCGAACCCAGTACCTGCTCAACTTTCGCTGGTCGGCAAATGTCTTTGTAAAACTCATCGCTAAAACTCTTGATGTCAGAGCACAGCACATCAATATGAGGTGCAATCATTTCCAGCGCTTCATCGGTCACATAACTGTTCGATACGTAAACCGTATATAGACCAGCCTCATGTGCCAGTTGGCAGACGTCCATGACATACTCTAACCATACCGCTGGCTCCGAGTATGTGAAGGCGATTCCCTGAACTTCAAGTCGCTTAGCAGTCGCAACCAGCTCATGTGGAGGCACCCAGACTTCTTTCGACTCACCACGCGCCAGTTCATCAAGTTTTTTCGTACCCCAGGAAATCTCCAGATTATGACAACCACCACAGCGGAAGCTGCAACCATAACTGCCAACTGACATGACTTTGGTACCTGGCCGGTAGTGTCGAACCGGCTTGTCTTCTATCGGGTCAATATCGATTGATGAGAGGATGCCATATGACAGGTTATACAGGGTTCCATTGCGGTTCACATGCGCCTGGCAAAAGCCACGTTGACCATGACCAATCTTGCAACGCCACAGACACAGGTTGCAGCGTGTCGTACCATTATCCAGTTTTTCCTGGAGTCGGGTTTCGACCAGCTGATACTGAACCGGTATGTCATTTAGATTGCCCATAGGGGGCGGATTATGCCGGTCTATTGGCTAAAAACCTATGCTCTAATGGTAATACGAAGCGGCTAACTTGCCGTCTGGAAATATTATTTCTACAACATCCGTCGAATCAGGTAACAACGGCTGCTGGAGGTCATGCGTATAGATCAGTGCATGCTTCAATTCGATATTCCTGCCATCGACAACACAGGGATAGGATTTCGCCCAGTGCTCCGTTGCCCGCATGAAATTAAATACTCGTCGAACATCCCATGACGTGTCGATCTCAAAATCACTATCTTCCGGGTAAGTCTGGTAGGACGCCTGTGATGCTTGCTGCGGAAGACGACTAATCGGCCAGTCGTCCAGAGCCTGCAGCAATAAGCGACAAAGTGCCTCTGATAATGTCTGATTAATTTCAGCGATTTGTATACCGTCTTCCAGTCTAATGATCCCCTGAGCAATTAAGTCACCGGCATCCAGCTCTTCTGTCATCTGATGTATCGATAAACCAATATTCTGAACCCCGTCACGGTATTGCCAGAAAATCGGTACCGGGCCTCGATAGGCGGGTAACAGAGACGGATGGCAGTTAAGTGCGCCCATTGACGGTATTTTTAAAACCTCCGGCGGTAGCTTCCAGGCATAACATGAAGTCACAATAAGATCGGGCTTAAGGTCTTTAATCGATTGAATAATATCTTCACCAGGGTGTTGTAGATCGACCACTGGAATTTGGTGCTCGTTTGCGATGCTGCTCATAGCATTACATTCGACGCCGGTAATCAAGGATAAGCCTCGATCCACCCACTCTGTCGGGGTCTGGCAATCCATACCCAGACCGCAAACACGATGAGAGCTATTAATCAGCATCTGAAATGGCGTAATACTCATAGCGCCAGCTGATCCGATGTAAAAGATATCCAAGGGCAATCGACGTCCTGTAGACCAGATGTACAAATCATAAACATGTTGGAACCAGATCACACATCTGATTTAAAAATTCGCGAGCCGGCTCACATTTTTAATGGCATTCAGAAACTATAATTTACCCATATTGTCATAGTGGTTATATAGGAGGCAGCTATGGAAATTAATCTCAATACCGCCGAAACCAGTGAATACAAAGAATGGCTGGCTTTGATGAAAGAATTACGTCTGATTCACGACGTTTTGAAAAAAGCACCGAATGCCGAAGGACTGAAACTGGCCCGTTCTCATGCCTACAACATTCTTGCCGATATCCACGACCTGCTGGAAATCGCGGAAGGAAAAAAACCTACGAGCAATAAAGAAATTGCCGATCCACTGGATGATATTTCCAATACGTTAAAATCACTCAATTAATGTAAGCGGACTACTCTGGCAAATTCAGCTGGGAAATCAGCTCACGGATTTCATGCCGGGTCGCAACATGGGACATCCGAACCGGCTCTTTGTCCTGCACCTTTTTCAAATCTAGAAACGTCAACCCTTTGGGAAACAGCTCCCGATAGATCACGCGGTCATTCAGACCAGACACATAGCGAAACATGATTCGCTCCTGAAGGGCATCAATGGCTGCATCGACACGCTGCTTATTACGGGAGTTAATGGATGCCATGCGATTCCGTACAATCACCCAATCCATCGGTGGCTTGCCCCCGACTGAACGTAACTGACGACTCGACCACACCATTTCGCTGTAATAACTCAGCTTATGTACCTGGTAGTCTTCGGGATCGACATGTCCCAGTAAATCCAGGTCGACAAAGCTGTCATTCATCGGCGTCACCAGCGTATCAGCCAGTGCATGGGCCAGACGCGATAACCAGGTGTCATTCCCCGGACAGTCCAGCACGATAAAATCAGTCTCATGTTGATGACGATTCAGCGCCTCTTCCAGCAGCTTTTCGTCGGCTTGCTGGCGCTCTTTAATGTCTGGCAGATTCGAGCCACTAATCGCTTCATAGCGAGGCTGCTGTAAAGTGACGCCCTGTTTCTCGATATAAGACTGACGATTATCGAGATAGCGTGTAATGGATTTTTGCCGCCCATCCAGATCGATTACAGCGACTTTCTTACCCTGCTCCATCAAACTGATGACGATGTGCATGGCCAGGGTCGATTTGCCCGTACCGCCTTTCTCGTTACCGAGGACTATGAAGTGTGCCGATAAATTGGTCATGTAAGCGCAGATGAATCTTGTGAGGCCAGAAGAATGCGCATAGTAGAGAGATTATCGTCAGGAAAAAAGCCCTCTGAATTCATAGCATTTATGCGCCAATCAGATATTTATTCCCCTAATAATGAACATTGAAAACATCGGGCATTTAAACTAATGTAATCAACCTTTTGCTGTTTTCTCGAAACTGCGGAAACAGCACGATAAACCATAATGACGGGATCAGCGGAATGAGCGAAAAAGAATTAACCTACCGCCGTTACGAAGACGGAGACTGGGTCCAGGAAGACTGGCAAGAAGAGATTTTTCAGGCGAGCTGGACACATAAATGTCCAACCTATATTCACCGAACGCCGCCCTGTCAGGGTAGCTGCCCTTCCGGCGAAGATATTCGCGGCTGGCTGCAGATTGTTCGAGGCCTGGAAAAGCCTGCCGGTGACATGCCATGGCAGGAATACGCATTCCGTCGTTCCACGGATGCCAACCCTTTTCCATCCATGATGGGTCGTGTTTGCCCAGCGCCATGTCAGGACGGCTGTAATCGAAATGAAGTCGAAGACTTTGTTGGCATCAACTCGGTTGAACAGTACATCGGCGATTACGCCCTTGAGAACAATCTAAAATTTGAAGACATCGGTGAAGACACGGGCAAGAAAGTCGCCATCATCGGTGGCGGTGTTGGCGGTCTGGCCTGTGCCTATCAATTACGCCGCATGGGTCATGCTGCAACCATCTTTGATGAGCGTGAAGAGCTCGGTGGCATGGCTTACTACGGTATCCCTGGCTATCGCACACCGCGTGACACACTGCTAGGCGAATTCCAGCGCATCGTCGACATGGGTGTCGAAGTGAAAATGAAAACCCGTGTTGGTCGCGATGTCAGCTTCGAAGATCTGGAAAAAGATTATGATGCGATTGTGCTGGCCATTGGCGCACAGTCTGGCCGCAAACTCGGTATACCGGGTGATGAAGCACCGAACGTAACCACGGGTGTTGCTTTCCTTGCAGCATTCAACGAAGGCCGTATGCAGAAGACCGCTGACAAAGTTGTGGTTATTGGTGGTGGTGATACCGCGATGGACGTAGTTTCCGTTGCCCGCCGTTTGGGGCACATCAATGCCACTCATGAAAATGAGCGCCCAGAGCACGTGATTCTCAATCAGACAGCTCAGGACGTGGCATCAACTGCCAACCGCCAGGGCTCTCATGTAACGCTAGCCTATCGTCGTCCTATCGACAAAATGCCGGCAGCAGAACACGAAGTTGAACAGGTTGAAAAAGAAGGTGTAACTATTCTCGGCTCGCTTGCACCTAAGGAAGTTGTACTCGATGAGAATGGCCGTGCCAAAGCACTACGCGTTATTGAAGTTGACTGGTCTAGCGGTTCGATGGAAGAAATTGAAGGCTCTGAGCATAATATCGAATGTGATCTGGTTGTTGGTGCTGTTGGTCAGGGCGGCAACATGGAAGGCATGGAACAGTTTGATAATGGTCGCGGTCTGGTTGATGTCGATAAGTATTATCAGATGGCCGGCAAGCCAGGTTACTTTGCTATCGGCGATATCGTTCGCCCTCACCTGCTCACTACTGCAATTGGTCACGCATCGATTGCCGCTGAAAGCATTGACCATTACCTGAAAAAGGAAGACTTTGATCGTCGCCCAAAAGTCGATGTGCATCACTTCAATTTATTGGAAAAACTCAATGAATTCGATATGGCACCTGAAGAATACGATGCTGACGAAGCAAATGGCCCACGCCCAATAGACCACGGCTTACGCGGAACCGATGATAACAAGTTTGCCGTACACAACTACGAAGATCGCTCCTATCAGGAAATCATCGCCGCTGAAGAATTATTCCTCGGCCACTTCGAATTCACGCCACGTAATATGCGTCATTTCAAAGACGTCAGTACCGATAACGTACTAGGGCACTTCGAAGAAATGAGCGTCGGTCTTGCAGAAGAACAGGCTCAGGAAGAAGCAGAACGTTGCATGAGCTGTGGTATGTGCTTCGAATGCGACAACTGCGTGATCTACTGCCCACAGGATGCGGTCTTCCGTGTTAAGAAAGCTGAAGCCACTACAGGGCGTTATGTCGATACCGATTACAACAAATGTATCGGCTGTCACATCTGCGCCGATGTCTGCCCAACAGGTTACATCGATATGGGTATGGGTGAGGGGTAAGTAAGACTTAGTTCAACGACGACATCAAACCCGGTCAGTTTCTGACCGGGTTTTTTATTGCCTGTGATATTTCAGAGCTGGCTCAGATGAGTATGAGACAAGGCAAAGTTCACAGAGATAGCGTAGTTTACAGATACATTTCGATGGGAAATTTAACGCAGTATCATGCCATCTAAGTAGAATTCTAGCACTGCTCCCAGGGTAGCTCATGAAACCGCCACCCCCCTACCGTACTGCGTCGATGATGCTCATCTAATTCACCCTCGAAACCTTCATCGACATGAAAGACTCGCGTTAAACCCGCTTCAACCAGACGATGGCCAGCCTCTGTCGAACGCTTACCACTACGGCAGATCAAAATAATTGGCGCACACCCTTCTTCGGTATCGCACACTGCCCCGCCTAGCATCAGCTTGCGCACATCCGCAACAAAGTTAGGATTAATATCCCAGTCCGGCTCATCAATCCAGGGAACATGCACAGCACCCACGGGGTGCCCTACAAACAAAAACTCCATACTGGATCGAATATCAATCAGCACAGCACGCGGATCGTCCTGAATCAGCTTATAAGCCGACTTAGGGGATATTTCATGTAAGTCAGACATAGACCCTCCTCTATTATCTATGGCATCAGTGTAACGTGATGTGAGAGGACATAGCTGATAAGAAAATTAATAACGGATATTTACCACGCACATGTAGAGTCAATTCCTGAACCGTATCTATAGCGCTAACAAGACCAGCGCTTGACAATTATTTACATAGATTCGTCGTTGATATTGCGTATATCGAGTTAGTATTACTGTTGATGATGAGCCCCAACTACAAACACAGGATATCGATATGAAACATAACTTACTGGCTATAACTACAATTTCCATACTAGTAGGCATGACGACAGGTTGTACTGAAGATTCGCAGACTGAAACTACAGAAAGTGCTGTGACAGCTGTAACTAATACAGCCCCAGCTGCCGCACCAGCAACTAAAAAAGCGGTAGAGGCAGTTAAAGAATCAGTAGCTGAAACTGACACTTCAATGACCGATGAAGCTGGCTCATTACTTGAAAAAGTAAAAGAAGCACTCGCGAATAACGATTTCGAACTCGCAAAATCACTGCTAGATAAACTGTCAGGAATGAAATCGATGCTACCAGAATCAATGCAGGGCCAGGTAGACTCCTTACAAGGCATGCTATCTACTCAGCAAGCAGCAAGCGGAGCTACTTCAAGCATGGATGCACTAAAGGACAAAATGCCAAAACTCGGCCAATAAGAACGATAACGTAAGGTTGGGTATCCAGCCCAGGATATTCAGCCTTTCATTTATTATATAAAATAAAACCTTAGATATTTTGACTGATTAGTCAATAAAACAAGAGAAGATAAAATGGTGGCCAGGGACAGAATCGAACTGCCGACACGGGGATTTTCAGTCCCCTGCACACCTACACAGTGAACCACAGTATTTAACAAAAACAACCACTTACGGTTTCAGCAACCTCAATAAAGCACAGTAATTCACAGTAAAATGGTCACTTTGTGGACATTATTAGGTTCGAAATATTTATTTAAGACCCTAAAATCGAATTATTAGAATTCGGTAATGTTTAATACAAGCTTAATCAGACAATCCAGACTCCTTCATATGCTCATATACTTTCACTTCGGTTGTTCGATAGCTATCAAGAAATTGATGGATTTTTGGCTTTAAGTTGTTTCCACTATGAAGAATAACTCTGCCATCATCATCCTTTCTATCTGATACAGACACGAATAAATCTTGATATCTAGTCGGGGAAACGCCTTCAAAATGAATGAAATTAACCATTCCTACAGCCTCATTTTCCAAAGCAATTGCATCATCATGTAACTGTGTTGCCAAGCTTTTCTCATAAGGCTCAATGTAAACCACCCTTTTAATCCCAGAAGCAATTATATGCCGGGCACAATTGTGGCAAGGGAAAGTTGTAGAATACAATGTCGCATCACTACTTAGAGCAGAATCTTTCCTTACCATGCTAATCAATGCGTCCATCTCAGCATGAATAGAACGAGAAAACTCGATCAAATCTTTCAATCGTGTATTTGATAAAATTTCATCAGCAATTTCTGCTGATTTTTCTACTTCTCCATCATTTAAGACACCTCTAATCTGATCTCTAATTGAACGGATATGTTGAGTATTACGACAGAATCCTTCATGGTTATAACATCTTAAATCAGGCTTTGATTCGGAAGAATATAGCCCCCCACCAGAGCGAGGAACATCATTTCTACCTGTAGATAGCACCATTCCATCTTTTGAAAGTATACTCGCCCCTACCACCCTTGATAAGCATGCAGAAGACAGTGCAGAAGAATACGCAACATACATGCCATATTCATCTACGCTAGGAGTGATAATCTTTTCTCTGTGAATAAGATCAACAAGCCTTTCAACTTGTTCTTTTATTTCGTCAGTACCACGGTTGCTGATATTTATAAAGTAATCTGACAACTGTAAAGTTTTGTCTAGCTGTTGCCCATTACTATCTCGCTCTTTCTTATCTCTTTTTACCAGCGCGATAGCATCAGCATCATTGATGTTTTCATGTTTCTTTAAATACTCTAATCGATCTTTTTTAGCACTGAGATTTCCTACAAGATAGAAAAGATCACCATAAACGTCTTTCAATAATTCAGCTTCATCTGGATGCTTTAATTGATCAATTAAAAAAACTGTTTTTTGCGGAATATAAGTTCTTCGAACATAGTCAACCAATGCATCAGTTGATGAATTATCCCCACCATTTTCCTTACAGTAATCTTCAAAATCCGGCCGGGCTTGTGATACTCGATGTAGGAAGATTTTTTTGATCGCAGATTGCGCCAATACGTTACCTTCATGCTTATCCCTTAGATACTTCCCTAAGTCTTGCATAGTTGTATAGCGTTCAAAACCGGCCAATTCATTAAGATTTACCCCCTGGAGGTCTTCGCTTAAATCCTTATCCTCTGATGATATTTTTTCATACAGCTCTTTAATTTCATTACTTAGTTTAATTAGAAATACTCGATAACCTGCACTCTCAAACGAGTTTTGAAATAATTGGATTGTAGATTGTATATTTCCGCCAATTGCGCCAGAAAATGCGATAACTAGCTCTTTTGATTGCCTATTATCGACTTTGTGTTGTAGTAATTGATTCGAAGATGAACCTTCGACGACTTTCAGATTTGGTTGCTCTTTCGCTTTCACGCTCATGTAAGAATACCCAACTAATTTTTAACGCGTTGAGCATATCTTTACTTCACATAAAAATCACTACCATTTAATTTGACTTGCGTGGAAAGAAATCGATTTTAGTAATGACTTTTCGTCGTTTCCCTTTTTCGACCTAGATTCACATAAAGAGTATATCTTTGCTTTAGACTCAGCTTCATGGACAGAAGTAGTGTCGGAGACCTTTTCTGATGGCAAAGCATCAAAGTTAAGATCAAATTGAAAATAATTGCTGTTTTTTGACGCCATTTTTCTAATATAGATATTAGCCGCTAAATTTTATGTTGTAGCAATAAGCGGAATATTAGACGAAAAAAATATTCATATCTATATCTATAACAGTTTTGAGTTAAAAATATACTGTATAAAATATACACACATTTATAAGAAAATAATATGCTTCAGAGTAATTAAAATCGTATTTAATTGATTTATAAAGCCTATTGCAGGTTCTATGCTGTCTTTCACTGCTACGCCTCTCTTCGTAACGTCTAAGACTTTTCAGCAATAGTCTCCTTAGTCCATTATCCGAGGCCATCGGTCATGAATCGGATTCTTCTTAAAAATCAGGTTTTACCACACATGTCAAACTCCTGTTCTTCTTTTTCCTTGTAACCTGGGCCTTGAATCCATCAGCTATCTTCTAAAATCAAACTAATGAGATACCTGGTCTTTGCTCTTTCTCCATGATACTGCTGATCTCGTTTCACAGCCAATTCGGCGAATCATCCACTTACTCAAAGCCACGGATCTAAGCGGTACCCAGCCACCCTGCGGCAATCGTCCGGTTTCCGCTTCTCTTCTTCCCCAGGGCATGACTACAGATTGACCCGATTTCAAGCGCACCGGCAGAATCGCCCTGGAATCAGGGAAATAATACTCATGGTCAACACCACCGAAGGTGAATATAGCTCCGCCACACATAACTCTAGTCTTATGCCTTACTTACTATCAGACAAAGTAGCTTACACTACATTCAAAACAATTGAGAACATATGAGAACTTTAGTAAAGTAGGGACTCTCATCACCAATAACATCCGTTGACTAGGGCTATGTATTTGATAGTATTTGGTACTTACAAATTGATTCCTATTGGAAGCTGTACATGAGTACCCATATAAGTATTAAAGAAGCATCTAAGATACTCGGACTAAGCATCCAACATGTTCGTAATCTATGTCGAAAGAAACTTATAAAATCCACGAAGATAGGTAACTCTTGGGTGCTAGATAGTTCTAGTGTAAATCGCTATGGCCTCCAAACATCGCATAAACTAGCCAAAAACCACTCCTATAACAAAGACTCTACCAGCAAAGCTAATAAGCCAATTGCTCTCAGCTTCTTCTCTGGTGCAATGGGCCTAGACCTTGGAATTGAGAAAGCCGGCTTCGATATTCGCCTAGCCTGTGAAATAGACAAATACTGTAGACAAACAATAGAACTTAATAAACCAGGTATCGCATTACTTGATGACATTAATAAGTACGAAGCGAAAGACATTCTCGAAGAAGCAAAACTCGATAAGGATACAGATATCGACTTAATCATCGGTGGCCCACCCTGCCAAGCATTTAGCACTGCGGGTAAAAGAAAAGGGTTTAAAGACGATAGAGGAAACGTTTTTTTAAAATACCTCGACTTAGCACTAGAGCTACGTCCCAAATATATCGTTTTCGAAAACGTCAGAGGCCTACTATCTTGCCCAATGGATCACAGGCCGCATAACAAGAGAGGCGGTGATTACCCTGATCTCTCTGAAGATGAGTTAAGAGGGGGTGCCTTAAACTTTGTACTCAGCCAACTGAGAAAAGCCAAGTACTCCTATTCATTCAATCTCTACAACTCTGCAAATTTTGGAACACCGCAGATTCGTGAAAGAGTCATTATTGTATGCTCACGCGATGGAAGCACACCACCATTTCTACAGCCCACCCATTCTCAGAATGGTGAATTCGGATTGAAAAAATGGAATACAGTCCGAAAGAGCATCAAGAAGATTAAGAAACATCATCATATAAACTTCCCTGAACGACGACTTCAGTATTATCGGATGCTTGGTCCAGGACAAAACTGGAGAAACCTGCCCACTGAACTACAAAAAGAAGCGTTAGGGAAATCTTACTATGCAGGTGGAGGTAAAACAGGCTTTCTCAGAAGGCTATCCTGGGATAAACCATCTCCTACATTGGTCACACACCCTGCTATGCCAGCAACAGACTTGGCACACCCAGAACTAGATCGTCCACTATCTGTTGAAGAATACAAAGCCATTCAAGAATTCCCTGACAAATGGGAACTTGCTGGGCCATTAGTACAACAATATAAACAAATCGGAAACGCTGTTCCGTTAAGCCTTGGTCATGCCGTAGGTGTTCTTATAAGAAATCTCCTGAACAACGTTGAAATAATCAATCCTGAAGACTTTAAATATTCTAGATATCGCAACACAGCTCATGAAGACTGGCAAGAAGAGTTCAAGAAACTAAGAAAAGACCATTCAATCAAAAAAGCTAAATACGGTTAATAGAGATCATTCTAAAGAATTTAGAATCTTCACGTATTCATCCTCTAATTCGAGAACAAGATTTTTCACGGCGGTCAAAAACACATCATACGAAATGCCTATTCGTGACCAAAACTCTTCGCCAGATACTCTAGGTATATCAGGAAAACTAAAAGTCCAAGAGCTGTTATTAGAAAAACATGCGCAAAAGACTGGGTTATCGTGAATACTTAATTCCTGAGCCGAGCGCCCCTTCTGGCTGCCTGTCAATGTATTATGCTGAGTCTTAAGTTGTTGATATTCTACAATCCCTGTAGCGATATTCTTAGATATCAAATCAATACCTTTAATCTTTACACCAAACTCCAACTCCGGATTAACTGCATAGGGACTAACTGTAGCCATACGCTCCCATAACAGTCCCATTGTCGTGCTTAGGTTACGCGTAACTTTATTCGCAAATGAAAGCTTTATTGCTCCTGACATTTCATACAGATTCTTAGAGGATTTTATAAGACCTTCTTTCGTTGGAACGGCCTTTCTTAGCTCATTAATAGCTGTTGGTCGAAAAATAGCCGTTTGTCTTTCAAATTCCGACTTCAAATTATCGATTAAAAGCACGCCACCATCATCACGATTTTTATCTCTATTTACTTTCATATCAATATATTCAAGAACAAATTGATTGATTATTTCAGAAAGCAACTCACTACCTTCTATTTCACTAAGGTCTGAGCCAGCGGGTAATGATTGAAGAATCAAATCCCGTCTTTCTACTAAGGGTAGGTCAATTATATTCTCTGCATTAATCACATGAGTATCATGCTGCATGAGGGTATTCCAAATCCTGGATATCGAAAGCTTCCACCCCAAGATCTTTATATGATGATATATACCTATCGTAGAATCTTATTTCTTCTGAAGTAGAAGCACTTAAATCACGGCCATCTATACGATCTATTCTTTCACCCAAGTACAGCCTAAACATATTTTCAGCCAATGTCTCTTCATAACCATGCGTTACGATGCCTAGCGCGGGACAAGCAAAGAAGCAAGTCTTTGTGCCAACGTGCTTGTAGATTCTATCTTCATCCAAAAACACATCGCTCGGAAGTGCCGAAACAACTTCGTCAAAATATTCATTAACAGATGAACCAATATCTCCAACTAGATTAATCTCATCTAAACTAGCATCATCTAAGCCGTATTTAGACTCCAAGATTATTCGATACTTACTGCTATGATCATCTACACCAATAAATATGATTTTTGGGATATCATCGTTTTCAGAGTAGTTGAATATTTCGCTAAATAAGCCCTGTTGTTCTTCACTAAGAAAATCACGTGCGGAAAACTCCAAACTGCTATAGACCCTGCCCCCATTAAAATCTTCAACCTTAAAAGGATCCCAATTAAAGCCTCTATCTTTCGAGCTGCCTGGAGCGAGGACGCCGAATACTGTGAAATTAAGAGGGTTCGAAGCATCCGATGAAACAATGTTAAATTCATCTTTATTCATATCAGGAGAGCATAGAACAAGTTTATCTTGAGGGTTATCTGAAAACATTTCATATGCTTGAGTTGTAGACCCAATATCTTTTACAAACCTGAGTTGATTTGAATGGATGTAATCTGAACATTGTGTCTCAGCCACCCCAATAGATAGTACATCCTTGCCTGCCACCTCATCATCGGCATTACCTGATAAGCACAAGAAAATGATTCTGCTTGGCCACAATGAATATACTCTCATATTCATTTCAAATATCATTTCAAAAACATGCGAGGGTTCTATTTCACCAACATGATAATTCCATATAGGTAAAACAGCTTTATTATCGTGCGCTGATAGATCCTCACGTATTTCTTCAAATGATCTTTCGTATTTCTCTGGTATCTCTATTTCATCAAATCTTTTTGATGTAGCAACTCCAGTTTGGGAGTAACGCCCCTGATAAATAATATGCATTTGTTATTTTTTTCTTACTTTAAATGACAATATGTCTTCCAACTTCTCAAGCTGTTTCAAAGCCGAGTCAGAAATACTAAATGGATCTAGTTTATCTAGCCAAATATTGAAAGATCTAACCTTGTCTTCGATAGATCTCATGGATTTATTTTCTTTATATATCGTATCCACGATATCGATCTTCATTCCTTGGCTTTCCTCTAGCAAACTCCAAGCCTCGGGTATTCGTACGGCTCTCACCATTGGCTCAACCTGCTTGAAATTTTTAAACCTCGACAGTTTCATCATTTTAAAAAACAATGGTTCGACTACTGTCAATTCTTCATCATCAAGAGCGCTTCGGCCATTTAGCGCTTTATTTCGATATTCATTGAAATAAATATATTTATTTAATGCGATCTCTCGTCTTTTCAATATATCTAGATTGTCTTCCGCATCATCTATGAAATTATTTACGAGATTCATTGTTTCAAGATATTCACGCAATTTAGCGCCTTGAACGCCGTATAAATCATATATTTTCTGATAGGCTTCATCATTACTGACACCTTCAGATATATATTTTTCGTATGCATTACTTATAACGCTTGCTTTTACTTGATCAGGCCATGGCAAACGATAATCATCTAAAAAGTTCACTTCAGCGAGAATCTTTTCTAGAGCACCTTCTACTAAATCTTCATTTTTAATAACATGCACATCAATGTTGTCTAAAACATGCCTATAGTTCTTACCTTCTCTAATATTAATCAAGGAACAAGCGAAAAAACGACGATTACCGTCTAGAAGTCTTCCATCATTCAGAATTATTAAGGGAACTCTTACACCATTATGCTTTATCGATTTTGCAAGCTCTGGCAATTTCATGTCCGGCCTACTTGCTAGATATTCGGTTATATCTCGCAATTCAATGTCTTCTAATCTTCTGCCAGACTTTTGCTCTAAAGCGTTGAATGGAAGAATTGTCCTGGCATTTTCTGGCCAGAAGTCAATATCTTCAAACCTCCTAGTTTCATGCGTATATTTTATTTGTATATCGTGAAATATACGGATTTGTTCTTCACTCATATCTACTTAAACCGTATAAACTATAATAAATGATAGTTTCAAATACTTACTCATAGCCTTATTCTTCCCCTGGATGGAAACCATGATCTACTGACCTTTTGAGCAATCATCCAGCCTTTTTTGTTTTTGTTAAGTCCTCGCGGGCTTTCTCCGTCGATGGGCTTATCTGTCCTGCTTCGGGGATTTCCTTTCCTGTTACCAGCCAATATGCATATTGCGGTAATTTTTCCCCAATTGACTCTATTACATCTGCAGGAGCTTTTTGTTTTTCGAGCTCGATGTTCTGTAATCGCTTCTTATCTGTACCAATCAAATCGCAAAACTCCGCGCGTCCTAAACCCTCGGCCTCGCGAATTTCTCGAATTCTTGTATTTATTTTGCTCACTGGTCTAAATATTACTTGACTAAATAATACGCCTAGGTCTATTATTTAGACCACTCGTAGTTATTAACACCTTAAATCACGTTGTAAATACACAGTAACACACACTAAACCACAGTATGCCACAAGACACTGAAATTACGAACGCGCCCAGCCCACTAGTCATGGATCCAGTTCGCTTTGCAGAACTGACCGGAGTCACCCTGGACACTATCCGAGGCTGGATAAACCGTGACCAAATCCCAACCACAAAGATTGGTCGCCGCCGCATGATTAACCTTGTTCTTTTAGAAAAAGAACTCCTACAGGCGGAATACTCATGAAACTCCGCCTCTCCCCCATCACCAAACACAAAGGCCAAACCACCAACATGAAAGCGGCCTTTGCTAACTATTCCAGCGACTACATGCGCCAGCTCTACATCATTGATGTTCACTTCACCACAGGCACACACCAACGCATTGAGATCCCACTGCATGAACTCCGAGATCTCGTAGAACACGCTCAAACTGTACTCAACTGCAATGACGCCAAGATCGCCCTTGGCCAAAGACAACAAAACCTCATTCTCGATGACGCCACACCCATCAACCTGAGGTACCAATCATGAACTACATCGACTACCTCATGTTCACCCTTGCCGGTATCTGCGCATTAGTCGTATTCATCATGCTGGCTGTCTTGTTCAATGCCGCATTTCAGACATGGCGCTCAGATCGTCAACGCACCAAACAGACCAAGCCCACACTCTATGGCCCTGGACTCATCAAGGAAGAAGACAACCCATGATGTCCCTGCCCAACACAACCCCAAACCACTGGCACCACATCCTGCATGACTGGAAACCCATGCCTTTAAACCCGTGTGTATCACACACAGCGAAAGACCAGTCGCCGCCCGAGCAGCCATGGAATCGCGTGGTAAAGCGCCCTGCTGCTGAGGGAATGATCAAAGCCGCATATCTATCAGCCACGCACTTACTCATTAAGCACGTATCGGAACAATTCCAGAAATATCACGCAGACTTAAAGCAATGCCCAAACTGCAAACGATACACACTCTACCTCTTTGAAGATGGTCGCTGTGCCTACTGCACAGAACATCAGTTCACACAAAAGCGACCACAACCCCTTTCGAACCATCGGTTTAACCCGCCACTGCTCACAAGGACGTGGCACGGCATGCTGTGGTTGCATGACCGGTGGTTCGAACCCCATAGAACTGGTGGTACTGCCAGCGAACATACCTGTACGAAAGGCATTCGGGCCAACGCGTACGGCAGTACCGCCACCCTTTTTATAGAACTACTCACCCTAAAGACTTCTCAACCACAGCCTATGGAGGCACCCAATGTTTGACCAGAACCAACGTATCGAAAAAACCATGACCATCATCGGAGCCAGTCAATACGACTTCAAATCCGATGAAGGCCAACACCTGCAAGGATGCAAACTCACCGCAGCCGTACCCGCCGACGTCACCCGAGGCAATAAACTCGGATTTGATGTCATCAAAGTCCCTGCTGACTTCGAGATCTTCAAACTTCTCGGCGACAAAGGCGTGAAGTTCCCAACAGATCTTCTATGCACCGTCGAATCCCGCGCATCAGGCGACAAGATCACTGACCACATCATCAGTGTTAAAGCCCCAGCAGCTTCCTCTCAGAAGTCATCCTAACCATGACGCCCCTGCGACATATCCATGCTTTGTCCACAGCGGCTCGGCTCCTTGTGAGCCCGAGCTGTGGTCAAAGGGTGGGTATGTCTCCCTTTTCCCAATCAAACGTAATGATCGGAATGCCCACGGCATCCCAATCACTATGACGGAGTAACGATCATGGAAAGAGAAGAACTCCAGGACAGACTCATCCACCTCGACAACCAGATCTCAGATATCAGAGATCGACTCGAAGACCGTCACGACAAAATCATCCTGCTCGATCAAAAGTCCGGTGATGAGAAAGAACACATCCGCACCCTCGAATCCGCTATCGAAGAACTCACCGAGATAGAGGTTCACTAATGAGCTATGACGTCGAATATGACCTGAACGACTACGCCGATTGGTCAACCTTCGAAGAGGTCGACGCCTTCGAACGTAGCCAGTCACAAAACCATCACCTGTCAGGCCGCTATGCATCAGCACAAGAACTACGCCATGAAGCCTCTGGCCAACTCTTCGAATACCAGTCCGACCTCGACGCCTCAAGAATGCGCCTCGAAGCCTATCAAACTGAATTCGATGAAATCACCACAGAGCATGAACAACTGTCCTATCAGCTAGAACAACTCGAAGAAGAACGAGAAATGCTGCTGCACCAGCTCGACAACTTCGAACACTACATGGACGCCTAATGCTCTGCGTCAAGGAAACAGGTAATGACTTATTACTCGTACAAGCTGAACAAAACGATAGTTGTCCAGCCAACTACGAACAAACAACCGTCGATCAATTCTTACTCGATGTTGGCATCCCTGATGCGAGTAACGAAATGATTGCCGATGTACTTGTCGTGATCGCCATCGTGATTTCGGCATTACTTGGCTTGATTGCTGGCCAACAGAGGTGACCACGAATGGAAGCCTCTGAAATAGCAACCATCGTGAGTTATTGCGTCGGTGCCTTTGCCATTGGTTACACCTTTGGCTTCAAGATCATGGCATTCAAGCGATTTCTCGAACTTTCTACTCGTGGATAAAAAGGAGATTTACCATGCGTTCAATTAAATGGCTTTTAGCCCCTGTACTGGCAATGCTCTCTGCATTGTTTTCCGCTGCACACGCAGCATTACCTGCCGCTGTCACCACAGCGATTACCGACTCAACAACAGCACTGACGGATATGGAAACCGCGATGTGGCCGTTCATCACCGCCGTATTTGTTGCGTTCACGATCATTGCGCTGTTCTTCAAGTTCGGCAAAGCAGCACGACGCGGCTAATTCATTAGTAATAATGTTTAAGTCGAGCCGCCAATTAGTAACATCAGCAGCACTACCGCTGTTGTTGCTGATTGGTGGCACCCTCTACGCCCAGGACTACACCCCACCCAAAGAATGCCTGCACGGAAACTCATGGTCATCGGTCAAAGCCGAATGCATGTGTACGACATATGACTGTTGGCTAACGCTTGAACAAGCAAAAGACAAACAATCAGGCAAAGCTCAAAAAGGAAAACTAATACATAGCACTGGGTGGATGAAAGTTAAATCTGAACAACCCATTCAATGTCGTAATGGTCTTAACTGGAATGGAAAATACTGTGCAAAATGAGACTTATAATATTCATACTCTCATTCATTTTTTCCATCAGCTTACACGCAGGTGACGGTTACTATAAACCGACCTACAGCGGTGGCTGGATAAAAAACTGTAACCTTGTCGGCAATAATGGTGATGTAAATACAGGCCTACGCTTTCAAAGCGAATCAGCCGCACATTCCTGTTATGTCGATTTTTTCTCTGCACGATTCCCTGAATCGAGCTATCCAAGTTTTCATCCAATGGTCTACAGCCACCATGTAGACAATAACAATGGCACCTTTGATGAATATGTCGAAGCAGGTGGCGCAGGTGATATATCGGGCAGAACTATTTTCGTACCAGATACTTGCCCATCTGGACAATGGGAATCAGCCAATGGAGTCTGCAGTCCATCACCTACTGAATGTACATGGCCAGAAGTATCAGACGGCGAACAGTGCGTACCTGTTGAATGTCCAGATGGTTATTATGTTGGCGATTCTCAATGTGAGGTAATACCCGCCTCAAATTACTGCTCATCAGGCGATTACCGTACTGATACTTATACATTCACCAAAAACACATATCCAACAATAAACTTTGAATCGCCATACTGCATATCAGGCTGCATCGTAAATCCACAAATTGAATATTCCATCGCCTCATCTGGAACCAACTGTGGCACCGACACTAACGGCAATTACACCTGTACATCAGGCTCTACAACATGGAATGTAAAAGTTAAATCTACAGTGCAATCCGATTCTTACGAAAGACAATGCGAGCCAGACTCGCCATCGCCCACTTGTACAGATTGCACAGCATCACCCGACAATGGACAGCCAGTCGAAAACAATACAACAAATAACAACACCACTAACACCACATCTAGTACAACTAATCCAGACGGCTCAACAACCGAAACATCGACCACCACTCATGATGACGGATCGACCTCGACAACGACGACCGATACGGATCCAGACGGCAATTCAACATCAAGCACAAACAATACAGATGGGAAGGCATCAACTAGTCAACAAGCAACTAGCGGAGATATAAGCCAACTCAGTAATCAACTCAGTGCAGGCTTTGGAGGCATGTATGAACATCAAAACAACACGAACCAGAAGCTCGACGGTATAACCACAGGCATCGATAATCTGGCTGACATTGCTGGTGCGTCAAAGACCAACCTGGACGACATCAAGAACTCACTCACAGGTTCAGAGACATTTGATGCAGACACCGCATTAGAAGATCCCACAGCCAACCACGAAGGTTTTGAATCCACCGTATCGGATATCGGAGAAGCAACCGCCTGGACACATTCCGGCGATGACTTTGAATCGGCCATCACCGCCTATGTACCGGATCATTCAACCTGCCAAACCATCACCATGAATGGCAAAGACGGCCCCTTTGACTTCCCATCAGCATCCGGCTGTCAAAAGTTAGAGACCTTCAAAACCATTATGGCATGGATGCTCAACTTCTTATTACTCTATGCCCTGTTCCACATGGCCTTTGAAGAATCCGCGAGGCCAGCCTAATGGCCATACCACTATTAGCCCCAGTGGCATCCGGCCTCTCAGCAGCGCTAGGTGCCTTACTCTCCAAACTCGCCGACATCTTCATCAACTTCGGTGTAAAAAAATATCTACGCGCTGTGGTGGCCATCAGCTTTCTGATCACCTTAATGGTCGGACTGATGACTACCTACACCGCCATCATCAATTCCATACAACTCATCACGCCGCCCTATCTCACGATAGCCGCATCATGGGTCGTACCGAATAACCTCGCCAGAAACATCTCGTTCTATATCGCCGCCAGAATCGCTCTGTGGGGATGGCACATGAACAAGTTCGCAGTAGACCTGAAGGTAAAGTCCTGATGCCCGTCTACTTCGTCACAGGCAAACTCGGTGCCGGTAAAACACTGGCCACCATACCCATCATCCGTGATGCGATTGCCGACAGCCGACGCATAGCCACCAACCTCGACCTGTTCTTTGATCATTGGCCAAAAAAACAACGCAAAGACATCGAAGCTATACGCCTACCGGATAAACCCACATCCGAAGTTCTGTATTCAATTGGTCGTGGTCATGACCTCGACAAACCCGATGACTCCAGAAATGGTGTCATGGTCCTGGACGAAATCGGCACATGGCTCAACAGCCGCACATGGAACGACAAATCCAGAAAAGACTTCATCGACTGGTGCCTGCATGCCAGAAAACTAAGATGGGATATCTATTTCATCGTGCAGGACATCTCCATTGTTGATCGACAGATCAAAGAAACCCTCTGTGAACACCTGGTCATCTGCAAACGCTTTGATCGCATGAGAATCCCCTTCTTTGGCTTCTTCTGGAAACTACTGACTGGCAACAACCTGACCTTTCCCAAAATGCACATGGCCATCGTTAAATATGGTGACAACCCATTATCGATGACCGTGGACTCATGGTGGTATCGAGGCAATGAACAGAACTATAGCCTCTACGACACCGAACAATGTTTTACCGATAGCAATGACGGCCTCTCCTGTTTTCTCTCCCCATGGCATCTCGTAGGTCGCTATGAGAAGAAAAAGCACTGGTATCACGATTACCTGTTGCCACCGCTGGCAAAACTGTCTTATTTCATCGTCATGGCCATCATGGCTCCGTTTAACCGTAATGCAATGGCGCTCTATGCATTCATCTTTATTTTTACGCTATTTCAATTGCCCGTTATTTGAGCTGGCGGGCAGCCGCAGGCTGACCTCCGGCTTAAATAACGGGTTAAGAGACGTGCCTGTAACACGTCTTAAAAAAGGGGACTAAAACTTCCATACCAACACAGTAAACCACAGTACAACATAAAGGGGATTTAACATGGCAAGGTACAAAGCTAAGAAAATGGATCGTGAAGGCATGCTCTTCGCAACCGGACAAAAGATCTACGATTTATCCAATGTGAAGATCCTTCACAAAGGGGTCGACACCCTGAAATACCTCTACAAGGGCAAAGTAAACCTAGAAACCTACCAGCTCATCAAAGATCTCTACGAGACAACCCACTCAGCCATCTTCGGATTTGCCGACCAAATGTGGATGCTCGGATCCGGTGGAGCCTCAGGCTACCGTTACAGACTTCAGAACAACGATCTCGGCATCATTCTGTTCTTCGGATCCAAGCACATCAAAATCGACGAAGACTGTAATCTCGAAGGCAATCACTTCAAAGCCGAACTATCGCCTCACTTCATCCTTGCCAGAGAAGCCAAAGAAGTCGACCAGTTCATCGATAACCTCATGAAGCACTTCCTCACCGAATCAAACCGCCCACAACTGGCCGTACACCTGTGTGCAGACGTCAAAGGTTGGGACATCCCACAGGACTTCGATCACCGCCTCAGAACACGTGCAAAGCGCCTCATGGACTACAAAGGCGTATCCGATTATGAGTTCGACCTATCCGCTACATCAGTCACCTACGGCAATATGGAAACCATCACCTATGGCCGCGCAAACTCACTGCAATTCACCGTCTACGACAAGACATTAGCCAACAAAAAACAGGATAAAGTCGAGTTCTGGGAAAAGATCTGGAAGAAACAAACCAATGACAACTTCGAGCCCTACTACCAACCCGGCGAAAGAGTCAGACGAATAGAATTCCGCTTTCACCACACCGTCGTAGAACAGTTCTCAAGAACCCTTGCAACCGGCACAGATTCGGACGGAAACCCTTGTATCTGGGGCAATAAGAAAATCAGATCCTTCGTCGAACTAGAACAACACCTCACAGGCCTATGGCAATACGCCGCCATGAGCTTCCGCCTAGATCTCACCACAGAATACATAGATCCCTTCTGGACAGTGATGATCGATGACGTTGAATTCCTGCCGCTCAAACCTGACCTGCTCTACAAGCGCGAATACAAAAGCCCAGGCACCGGATCCGATAGAAACGTCATCATGGCCATGGCCAACAAACTTTCAGTACTTGTACGCCGAGGCATGAAGAAAAAAGATATCTTCAAAACCTTCAAGAAAGACGAAATCTGGCCAGATATCCAAGCATACTATTTCAACAAAGGATTCAACACAGAAGCCATCCGAGATCATATTTACCAGCTTGCAGACAGACGATTACTCCAGGGCAAAGCAGCGTGATTCAGAAAACCGACAAAGGCTACAAAGTCGATGTACGCCCAGCAGGATCCAGAGGCATACGCATCAGAAAAACTTTCAAAACCAGAAAGGAAGCCGTAGCCTATGAATCATGGATCCGAACACAAGCCAACCAACAAGAAGACTGGCAGCCACCCTCAAAAGACAAAAGAACACTCATAGACCTCATCGATGAATGGTATGAAGCACACGGAAAAAACCTGAAAGACGGATCCAGAAGAAAAACAAAACTCCAAGCCATGGCCAAAGCCATGAATAACCCACTAGCAACCAAATTCAAAGCCAATCAATTCACCGACTACCGATCAAACCGAATCACCAACGGCACACACCCAAACACACTAAATCACGAACTAGCCTACCTAAAAGCCGTATTCAATGAACTCAAACGTGCCGAGAAATGGCAAAGAAAGAACCCACTACAAAACACCAGAAAGATAAAGACCGACGAACCAGAAATGACCTACCTCACCACAGAGGAAATCAAGGAACTACTCGAAGCACTAAAAAACAGAAAAAGTATGGATGCCTACCACGTATCACTCATCTGTCTAGCAACAGGCGCAAGATGGTCAGAAGCAGAAACAATCAGGGCTGAATACATCCAACCATACAAGATCACATTCAATGCCACCAAAAAGCGGCAAGTCCAGGACGATCCCAATCAGCAAGGATCTCTACAAAACAATAAAAACCAAAGAGAGAGGGAGATTATTCAAATCATGCCTAGGTGCGTTCCGCATGGCCATGAAGGAAACCAATATAAAACTACCAGATGGTCAAATGTCCCATGTACTCCGACATACCTTTGCCAGTCATTTCATAATCAATGGTGGCAATATACTAACCTTACAAACAGCTCTGGGTCATTCAAACATAACAGTAACCATGCGCTACGCTCATTTATTACGTGATCATCTGAAAGACACACTAAAATATAATCCCATTAGCTCGTTTCTATGTTGAATTTTTGCTTTTCGCCCTCACGTTATCATTTTCAACCAACAAGACAGATAAATATGAACGATTTAGATAGATTAAGAGATGCCATCCATACCTTATCGAACTTAGATAAAGTTGTTAAAGATAATCCTGACGTTACGTGCAATACCGCACTTCAAAGTTACGCAAACCTTGATATAGGAACTGAGCCTGATGTTGCGACTTATATCTTTAAACTTATACAAGCTAACCCGAACATAACTTTTGGGGAATTCATTAAATATCTTACGTAAAACTCAAAGTGGACATTATATGGGCACTATGAATTAATGAGATAACCTTCAGTTATCATAACTTACTGATATTTAGATATTTAAATGGTGGCCAGGGACAGAATCGAACTGCCGACACGGGGATTTTCAGTCCCCTGCTCTACCGACTGAGCTACCTGGCCATCAGGTGGGGCGCGTATTAAACTCGGAGACGGCTATAGAGTCAAGTAATTCGTCTTAGCCTTTGAATTCAACGGGTTTTTCAGATCCATCACCGAAAAAATAGTTCTCCAGCTCGTTAAGTAAATACTCTTTTGCCTTGGGGTCGTTCAAGCTGAGGCGGTATTCGTTAATCAACATGGTTTGATGTAACAACCAGTCCTGCCACGCTTGTGCAGAGACGTTTCCCATGATTTTTTTACCCAGTTCGCCGGGTACGGGGGGGAATGCCAGCCCTTCCGCTTCAATACCCAGCTTAATGCATTGAACCTGTTTTGCCATTGCTCTATTTCTCTATGATTTACGTGCAAATATACGCTATTTCGAACCAAATGCCGATTGCGTGCAGGAACATAATTATTTCTGATTTCTGACGACGATGCTTTTGATTCTTTTTATCGCTTCATCGGCCGTTTGTATGCGGCGGCTAGGAGTTTTCATCAATAATTCCTGAATCACCATGTTCAACGGGCGCTTTGTATCTGGGAGACGCGGGATGTCGTCCGATACATGTGAGTACAGAATGTCATTTACTGAACCTGAATTAAATGGAGGCTTTCCAGCCAGCATTTCATACAAAATGACGCCCATGAGATAGAGGTCACTACGACTATCTTCTGTATGTCCTTGTGCGCGCTCAGGACTACAGTAAGCAGGCTCATCAACGGCAGGAACTTCAGAAATATTACTCATGGCGTGTAACCGCCTGAATGCGCCGATGTCTGTAATAACTGGTGTGTTTTCATCCCGAAATACCAGTTTATCTGGTCTAATATCCGAGACATAAAATCCGGCTGAGTGAATTTTCTGCAACGCCGACATCAGTTGCAAAAAGTATTTAATGGCTTCTTCTTCGGTCACGCCACGACGAGACAGACGGTCTGCCAATGTTTCGCCATGTAGTATTTCTTGCGTCACAATCAATCGAAAATCGATAACCTGATAATCCAGCCAACGAATGATATTCGGATGATTCCAGGTCAGGATATCGCTGAGATCTTGCGTGCTTGCCTGTGACACGTCCTGCGCACTCGCGGCTTTAAATGTCAGCAACTTGAGAAGTACCTTCTCAGACTCCCCCTCCTTCACTGCCTTAAAGGTCGTCGCATGCTGTCCTTTATCGATATATGAGATGATATTGTAACCGCCAATGGTTGCCTTACCGGCCAGAATGTCTTTGAAATCAAACGGCCATTCTTCGGCACCATGCAACATTGCCATTGCCAGATTAATTTCATGTTGGGTATGACGAGTGGCCAGTTCTAATTGGTCGGTTGGGCTAAGATCCTGCACAGGTTCTGAGACCTTTTTCTCACTTTCATATTCTTCATCGGGGATATTTTTGAGCACGTCTTTAACGTACATCTCAGCTGTTTTCTTCAGCGGTGATTCGTAGCCGTGGGATTCCAGCACGGTTGAAACTAAACGTACCAGCTGTTTGGAACGGATAGTGCGCTTAAAAAAGAAATCCTCAGCTCCAAGCTTCATGGCGCGAATCACATCGCGCGACATTTTCATGTCTTCTGGCGTTTTGTGAGAACTCATGAAAACCGTTGTCGGGAAGCCAGCTTCACTTCGATAACGTTCAAACCAATCGATACCGTTATCTTCCCCTTGCAGGTTGTCGATAATGAGTAACTCGTAGTCTTTCCAGTTAACCATCACAGGCTCGCCCTGGATCTGAGGGTCGTATTCCTCCAGATGAACATCTGGAAAAATCTTTTCAATCATATGCCGCAACACCTGACGGTGCTGCGCATGGCGATCAATAGTAAGAATCTTGTATTGCATTACAGACTTATTAACAAACTGGCGACGGGCTTTGGAAGACCTAGCTCCTGCAATTTCTGTCTCGCAAACCATTCATAACCCGGTTCACTGACGCATGGGGTGCTGGAATCAACCTTGATATACCAAGGCTGTATATCAAGATGGTAATGACTAAACGTATGTCTAAAACTTATTCCCTTACTCATTGTGGTTATTTTTAATCCAAACTGATCGGAAATTATGTTCTGTATTCGCTCATCATTCAACTCTCTGTCTACTTCCGGCAAACTCCATAACCCACCCCAAATTCCGACAGGTGGTCGCTTACAAAGTAGAAACTGTCCATCATAGTCACAGATCAACATATTCGTATGTTTACACGGTAACGTCTTCTTTGGCTTACGTGTGGGTAACTCTTCGGTCAGGTTTTGTTCGTATGCCTGGCAGTTATCGATCAAAGGGCAATCTCCACAACGCGGCTGTCTTCTCGTACAGAGTGTTGCACCCAGATCCATGATCGCCTGCGTATAATCGGCCAGTCGATCAACAGGCGTCAGCTGCTCGGCTAGCTGCCAGAGCTGTTTCTGTACGGCTGTAGTTCCCGTCCAGCCTTCGATCGCGGCATAGCGTGCCAGAACACGTTTAACGTTACCATCCAGAATCACACCGCGCTCACCATAAGCCTGCGCCACAATCGCGCCAGCCGTTGAACGACCGATACCCGGTAATTGTTCAAGCCCTTCGACCGTTTCAGGAAATTTACCATTGTGTGATTTGACTACATCTTTCGCACAACGATGAAGATTGCGCGCTCTGGCGTAGTAACCCAGGCCTGCCCATAGCGCCATCACTTCATCATCTGAGGCAGATGCCAGTCCCCTAACAGTCGGAAACCGTTTAGTAAACTTCAGGAAATAAGGAATAACCGTTTTAACTTGTGTCTGCTGCAGCATGACCTCTGAGAGCCAGACACGATAAGCTGACCGATCTTGCTGCCAGGGTAAATCTTTACGTCCATGTTGATCAAACCAGCTCAGAAGACGCTGGCTGAAATGCGAGTCGCTCATTTAATACAGGTCACCCGAATTGATAGTTGAGTCATCAACCTGTTGCAGACTGCAATCGGTTTTTCCCTGGTATTCGCATTCCATTCGTTGAAGCATACTCAATGTCGTTTCTTTCACCTGTGATTCCATCATGGTAGAGCCAATAAGCGGCGGCACCCAGAATGACGGCTGGCTTTCCGACTTGAAGCTAATAAGGCTTTGATGTTTGGCCAGCGGTTCTATCGTCCAGACAATATGGCCAAAATCAAAATCACTCTGTTCTGGTTCGATATCAAGGCGAATCTCGTTATCAGATTCTTGCAACGTCAGGGTATTTCGATACTCAACACAAAATAATAAAACGCAGGTATAGGAGTGCTCTCTAATTCGACGAATGCCTGGTTGATCGGATGCAAGGTGCTCGACACTTTGTATAACGTCTTTCAGTACCACAACTCGATCAGGATCGGCTAAAACCTGCTTCGCATAGTTCGCACTGATATCGACTCTGGCCTGCAATTGCACTGTGTAAGTACCATTCTGCTCCGAGGCCGCATAATGTTCGATCTGAGCAGCCTGTGCACCGCTCATCAAAGCGATACACAAGGCTGCGGACCGAATCCACATTTAGAACAGGCCTTTCAGCTTATCTCCGAGCTTGTCCTTAATTTTATCTTTGACTTCTTCCTTCTTTTCTTCGACTTTCGCTTTAGCCTTCTCTTTGACCTTGTCAGACAGAGCCACCGATAAATCAGGCGTATAAGAAGGATCAGAAAACGGACCAGTCACTTTCACCGGAATGGTCACGCCTTTAAGCTTTTCCAGTTCATCACCACCCTGGCCTTGTAAGCTTCCCACAATGGATGCTTTCACAAGATAGTCCAGATATTCTTTGACCAGATCGGCTTTGCCTGCACCTTCAATACGCAGCAACGGGGACTTTAGAGAGAAGTCCTGATTATTTACCACACCATTGGTAATCTTGGCCGAACCTTTCAGTTCAGAGAAATCTGTTTTATCAGGCTCATTCGATGCCGTTGTCGATTTCCCCTGCAGCTTGGCCATACCTTCACGAATGACCTTGGCGATATTCACACCAACCAGCGCGCCGTTGGTAAAAGAAAACGTGGTGTTGCCATTGAGTGTTTTCTTCACTGCATTTTGTGAGTTACCGGTTGCCGTAATATTCACAGCGGCATCCGTTCGGCCAGCAAGCTTCGCCTCGCCCTGCATATCGGTCAGCAACGGTTCAATCTGTACACCATCCAGCTTTGAGCTGACCTTAAGACGCGGTGTTTTCTGACGCGCGTCGACCGTTACATCAGCATTGTATTTACCCTGATACAGCGATGCCGATGGCTTCATATTCACGTGGCCGCCTTTTGCTTTCACCTGTACCACGATCTCGGTCGCCTTCACTTTCATCTTGGTGACTTCACCAATACGTGCAACGCCATTCATATTCAACTTACGCAACGTCTCGACTGGAAATAATTCCGCATTCGGATCACTTTCACCTTTCTCGGTCGGTGATTCAGATGGCGGTGGTAAATAACGATCCAGATCGATCTTGTCGATGGTCAGATCGAAGGTCAGCGCCTGAGTCGCAAAATCAGTCACAGCCAGCTTACCGTTCATTTTCGTGTCATCCAGCATCAGGTTGAGCTTATTCAAACTCGCCTGTTTCGTAGTGGCCGCCAACGCAAAGTCAGCACTAACACGAGTCAATGCGCTTCCATCACCCGTCACAGGTGCATCCAGTCCCAGTGCCTTCATCAGATCACGCGCGTTGAACTGCGCCAAGGCAATCTGACCATTGAAAGCGGGCTCACTCATAATGGATTTACCATTCAGGCTACCTGTCATTGCCAGTCCCATGGTATCGATACTCAGGCCTGCGAGTGACAGCGTCTGCGCCTTCAAATCGACGTTTAATGCGGTCGACTTCAGATCCAGTGCGACTTCGCCACCAGGTAGCGTTTTACCTTTGGCCTGAACATTCAGTGTCAGTGGTTCAATCGAAAACTGATTACCCTCAGCGTTTGCCTTGATGGTGCCCTTCATGTCGACACTCGCCGCAACAGCTGGATTGCTCATATTCAATTTAGTATTGAGCGCAATATCAACTGGATCACCCGCCGTCAGTGGGCCGCTTGTCAGATTAAAGTCACTGATCTTGATGTCCTGCCCCTGCTGTTCGTCCTGCCAGCTGATATTGGCATTCTCGATACGAATTCCACCGATTTTAATCGACTGCAGTTCAGGGCCATCGCCACTCTTATTCTTATGTTGATCCTCGGATTTATCACCCGCCAGATCATCCCAGTTGGTTTTACCGGTTTTATCTTTCTTCAGGTTCAGTGTCAGGCCATCAACGACGATTTCATCCATCTCGACCTGCTTATCCAGCAATGGCATCAGGGCAACCTGAATATTCACCGCATTCATCTGCGCAAAGGGTACATCACCAAAGCCAACCGCATTGCTCAGCTCGGTCTTACCCAGCGCCAGCCCGACTTTTGGAAACACACTCAAACCAAGATCACCTTCGATCTGCAGATCACGCCCGGTCTGCTGTTTCACTGCCTCAACAATCTGCGGTTTGAAGTCGTTTGGATTGATCACCAGCGGCAATATGACGGCCGCAGCAATAATGAGTACAAAACCGAGAACAACCAGTCCTGCGATAATCTTAATCAGCTTGCCCATATTCTCTTTCCTGTATGTATGAGTTTATCGATACGTCTTATTTGTTTTTTTGCATCGCCTGCAAAATCTTTTCCGGATGGTCGGCTGCCTTCGGCACCTTACGCCAGTGTTTGACGACTTTACCTTTACCGTCGATCCATACTGTGGAACGAATCACACCGATGAGTTTTTTGCCATACATCATCTTTTCACCCCAGGCGCCGTATTTTTCCATAACCTTCTTCTCCGGATCGCATAACAGAGTAAAGGGTAGATCATATTTGGCGATAAATTTCTGATGCTTTTCTTCTTCGTCTGGTGAAATGCCTAATACCACGACACCCGCATCTTCATACTGCTGCCAGAGATCCCGAAAGCCACAGGCTTCCTTGGTGCAGCCCGGCGTATCATCCTTAGGATAAAAATAGACGATCACATCAGAACCACGAAAATCTTTTAGCGCCACTTTATTACCGTCCTGATCCTTCAGGGTAAATAATGGTGCGGCTTTGCCTTCTTCAATTGGCATGAAAACTCCTTTTTCTCATTGTTGCTTTAAATCTATTTTGGACAGCATAAGAGCTAATCACAAGTTAACCATATTACGGTTAACAACTCTTTACAAAAATGACCGATATCAGTTTTTTCGATTCTCCACCAGGCAGGAATCCTGCGTCATTATGATTCCCCATAACGCTACGTTATGATGCGCTTTGCCCTGTTTTGCTACGATCTACTATGTCAGCCAGCGACCTTAACCGTCTCCGCGAAGATATTCACTTCGAAACCACACTGTGTGAACAACCACTGAAATTCACCTCAACCTGGGGTATTTTTTCACCACGTGAGATCGATAGCGGCACCGACCTGTTGTTACGCTATCTCGAAGTTGATGCGGATAGCGATTGCCTGGACCTGGGCTGTGGCTATGGTCCTATCGGCATCACCATGGCCAGACTTGCGCCACAGGGTTCAACGCTAATGGTCGACAAGGACTTTATGGCCATTGAATATTCGAAAAAAAATATTGCGCAGAATCAGGTCAACAATGCACAGGCTCAGCTCAGCAACGGCTTTGATCATATTGATTCACAACGACGCTTTGATGTCATCGCTTCCAATATCCCGGCCAAAGTCGGTAAGGAACTGTTAACTCTTATATTGCACGATGGAAAACAGCGGCTCAATCCAGGGGGACGATTTTATGTTGTCACCGTGAATGGGCTACGACAGTTTATGAAACGTTATATGACCGAGATCTTTGGTAACTATAAAAAGCTTAAACAGGGCAAGAATTATACCATCGCCTGCGCGACTCGAACTGACGATTAAACCAGACCTTCAGGTACATCTTCAGGGCTGATATCTTTTAAATGCCCAATAACCTGCGCACCATTATCAGGCCGATCCTCTGGTGACTTCGCCAACAACACTTCGATAAGACCGTTCAATCCATCCCACTTATCAGTCAAAGCTGGGATCGGCTCACGTACATGCGCTGTAAATACCTGCAATGATGTCTTGCCTGTGAACGGGCGCTTACCTTCCAGCATTTCATACAGAATAACGCCCAGTGCGTACAGGTCGCAACGCTGATCAATCTTTCCGCCGACGGCCTGTTCAGGACTAATGTAATACGGTGTACCGATGATCTGTCCTTCTTTCGTTAGATGCTTATCATGGCTATCAAAGGCCTTGGCAACACCAAAATCGACCAGCGCTAATGCGCCGTCTTCACGAAATAATATATTCGCTGGTTTTAAATCACGGTGCAGAATATTTAACTCATAAGCGGCCTGTAATCCTGCAGCGATTTGTGCCGCGTACTGGATAGCTTCGGTCCGTGATACGCCTTCGCGAATTCTCGATTTTAAATCTCCACCTGGCAGGTATTCCATGACATTGTAAAAATATTCACCCTCAGCAACATGCTCAAGAATTCGAACCACGTTCGGGTGATGAATTTCATTCAGTAATTCAAATTCCTGCGCAAATCGACGGGTTGAAACATCATCGATGAGCTGATTATCCATTAGCTTTAGAGCATATAGCTGCTCGGATTGTCTGTGCCTGACTTTAAACACCGAAGCCGCACCTCCCATACCCAGATATTCCAGCACATCATAAGCACCCAGTCTGGCTTTACCTTCGGCGATCTCCAACATCGTGAACGGCCAGGTATTGTCCATCACCTCTTCGGGTAGCGTCAGCCATGCCCCAGAGAACGGTGCATTAATTTGACTCATATCAGAAGGCTCGTCATCGACTTCCATGCTTTCTTTAGTGGCTTTCAATGTCGCAAGCCGCGCCAGTGATTCACGCAAGGTCTGGATATCCAGCATACTCATGGCCAGATAATCCAGCGCACCATGTCGCATCATCTCAGTGGATCGCTTCATGCTGTCTTTAAAGTCGATCACGATCACTCGGCCAGCGATATCACTCTCGAGTTGCCCAAGAAAATCACTCGTAAACTCAAATTCCTTACCCGTCACCAGGAAAACAATATCGATAGAACTCAGGACTGAGGCGTTTAAATCTTGCAACGCCTGCCAGGAAAGACTGGTGGATGCAGAAAAAGCTTCGGTGAATAATGGTTCGAGCGCAGGCCGTAAACGAATATCATCCAGCGCAATCAGCGCGGTATCAGCCTGCATGGCTGACATACGGTCATACTGCCCCGTCACGAAAATCTCCCTTATTAAATAAACTTAAAGTAGATCGTACTGTAATTTTAGACCCTAACTGGCTTTAAGCAGTTTCTTTTCAATGGTATCTGGAATTGCCTGAGACAGCGCCTGAATCAAATCCTGTCCTGTGGCATAGCGATCTTCGCGTTCCTTTGCCAGTAAACAAGTGACTACATCATTCAATGGATCCTGTGGACTGGACAGTTGAGGCACTTCACCATTGACGTGCAGCCGCATGATCTCGAGCGAAGATTCACCTCGATAAGGACGAACACGTTCCAGCATTTCATACAGAATGACACCAAGGGCATACAAATCACTACGCCCATCTAGCTGACTTCCCACGGCCTGCTCTGGGCTCACGTAATGCGGTGTTCCAACGACCTGTCCTGAAAACGTTAGAGTCGTTTGTCCTTCAGCCATCAGTTTAGCTATACCAAAATCAAGAATCGCCAGTTCACCATTGTCTCGAAACATAATATTAGAGGGCTTTAAATCACGATGCAGAATGTTCTTTTGGTGAGCTGCGTGCAGCGCTGAAGCAATCTGAGCTGTAAACCGAACCACATCCTGTCGATCAATACCTTCTTTGATGCGATCTTTCAGATCACCACCCGGAAAATATTCCATGATTGAATAAGCACTATTCTGATATTGAGCAAGGTCACGAATTTTAACGACATGTTCGTGATTGACTTCTTCAATCAACTGATAACCACGCAAGAAGCGTTTCTGCCCCTGCTGATCACTGGTATCCATATCAAACAACTTCATAGCAGACAGTTGTTGTGTATCCTGGTGCTTCACTTTAAATACTGATGCTGTGCCCCCTACTGCAACAAACTCAATCACATCATAATTATTCAGTGAAGCTTTACCCGCTTCAATATCTGCAGGCGTAAAGGGCCAGCGCTGCCCCATACTAAATTCCACAGCCTTACCGTGATGTTCAGGTAGCTCGGCCTGCTCCGCCACATTATCACGTTCAAGAATAGACATCAGACCGGTAGTAATAAACGACGCCTCCGACGGTCGATCGTTTAGTTCAATTTCCGGTTCATAGGCGTCCATCTCACCGGTATAACCAGTCTCAACATATGGCTGTGATTTGCCTTCGCGCAATTTATTCGGCACATCATGTTCATCGGTATTACGTTCTACGATATCGATTAAACCGGGTGTTATAAATGACGCTTCAGATGGTTCATCTATTTCATATTCATCGTCATCATTGGCGGCCAGACTGTCATTAATATCCGTGGCCTCGAGGCTTTCAGCACGATATACCCGGTCATCCGGTAACTCGCTGACGCCGTAGGCCTGATTGTTCAGGCTGTGATCTTCCAGCTCATTAGTAACGACAGGTTCAAGCGTGGTGGGATCCAGCCTTGGCAACACCTCGGTAGGCTCATCGGTCATGCCGTCATCTTCCGGCAGTGCATCGAACCTGATTGGTTCGGCAGTTTTCGTAGACTCGGTAATTGGTCGAACTTCAGGTAACAGATCGGTGGTGGGTTCTGGCTCTGAGGCAGGTTCTACAATATTTTCTTTCGCGGCTTCTACTGGCTCCACGGATATGGGCTGGGCTTCACTGACATTTTCATCTTGCTGAGCCTTGACTGGTTGAGGAAAACGTTCTTCACGAAGATTAGCCGCCATCAGCAAGGCACGTGTTAATCGTTGTGCGCTAACTTTGGTGATATCAATATAATCAGCGCCGCCTGCACGAACCATATCACCGGCATCATCGACCGTTGCTGACCGATCCAGAAAAATGGCCATCGGCAACGAAACCTGAGTGATCAAATCGAAATACCAGCTACGTATTGCTGGCTTATTTTCGGACATATCGACAATGACCAGATCGACTTCAGACCAGTCATAGTCGTGCTCTGGCAATCCCTGCTCGAATGGATCAATGGCCGAAAACTGCGGCTTATCTAACAGGCGCAATAACGCCACGGCCAAACCTCGGCGATATTTCACCACTGACCCAATCACAAGAATGCGTTTAAACCCGCAATCCGCAAGATTGTCGATCATTTCCACAGCCATCCCTCTTATATTTATGGTTATATCCTGTACTAAATACAGGGTTATTTTTATATGGACATGAGGATAGCAATAATTTCAGGGTGGGTATAGGAAACGAGTCACATTAACAGCGCCCATACCCCCTGTTATGATACGTGGCCCTAAACCCTTTCCGATCTGAAATGCTGAAACAAACCGAATCATTTGCCGCAGGTGAAAGCCTGCCCTGGACTGACGTCATAGACCAGCTACCATTCAATGCCGATGGCCTTTTACCCGCGATTGCCCAGCAATTCGACAGCAAGGAGGTACTGATGATGGCCTGGATGAATCGAGAGTCACTTCAAGAGACGATTGAGACCAGTCGGGTCTGTTATTTTTCCAGATCACGACAAAAACTCTGGCGTAAAGGCGAGTCATCGGGCCAGGTACAACTACTAAAAGAAATCCGCCTCGACTGTGATGGCGATACGATTTTATTGCTGGTGGACCAGACTGGCCCCGCCTGCCATACCGGCCGTAAAAGCTGTTTTTACAATCTGGTGGCAGACGACAAGGTCACGGTCGATAAAGAACCGTTGATCGACCCAAAAGAACTGTACGGAAAATAATTGCGCAGGACGCGCTTAGGAAACCTCCATGGCTTTACACATCCATAACACCCTGACACGGTCTAAAGAAGTATTCACACCGATCGATCCCGAACGGATCACCATGTATGTCTGTGGCCCGACGGTGTACAACTATGTGCATATCGGTAATGCACGACCTGCCGTGGTATTCGATGTGCTATTTCGCTTGCTACAGAAACTATACCCACAGGTGATTTATGCACGCAACATCACCGATGTCGATGACAAGATTATGAATGCCGCCAAAGAACAGGGCGTCAGCATTGAAGAAATCACCACGCGTTATACCGAGGCTTATCACCAGGACATGAAAGACCTCGGCGTACTCGAGCCCACCATTGAACCGTTTGCGACCGGACACATCGATCCGATGCTGAACATGATTCAACAACTCATCGACAAAGATCACGCTTATGAAGCCGATGGCAATGTCATGTTTAAAGTTGGCTCAATGGAAGAATATGGAAAACTCTCGGGCCGCGATCAGGAAGACATGATGGCTGGCGCGCGGGTCGATGTTGCCGACTACAAAGACAACCCAAATGACTTTGTATTATGGAAGCCATCAGATGATGATCAACCTGGCTGGGACAGCCCCTGGGGTCGTGGACGACCGGGCTGGCATCTGGAATGCTCTGCCATGATCGAAACCCATCTCGGTGAAGTCATTGATATTCACGGTGGTGGTCAGGACCTCATCTTCCCGCACCACGAGAACGAAATCGCCCAGGGACGCTGCGCCCACGATACCGACGGTTATGTTAATTACTGGATGCATAACGGCTATCTCACCATTGATGGTGAAAAAATGTCGAAGTCACTCGGCAACTTTCTGACCATTCACGATGCGTTGAAAAATGCGCCGGGTGAGTCACTGCGATATGCCCTGCTGAGTGCGCAATACCGTCAACCTCTGGACTGGTCAGAAGAAACGCTGAAACAGGCTCGTGCCAGTATCGACCGACTGTATAACGCTTTGCGTAAAGTACAGGATATCGAACCTGCGCCAACCGACACACCGCAAGAGGTTATTGATGCACTGGAAGATGACCTGAATACCCCCATCGCGTTATCCCATTTGCATGACCTTGCCACCCAGTTGAACAAAGCAAAAAATGATGGCGTAAAGGCACAGCTCAAAGCACAGCTACTTGCTGGTGGCGCGATAATGGGAATACTTTTACTGAATCCTGAAGACTGGTTCCGCTGGCAACCGGCAGATAATGACGGTCTCAGTGATGACGATATAGATACGCTGATTCAGGAACGACGTGATGCGCGCTCGAACAAAGACTTCCAGCGTGCCGATGAAATTCGTGGCCAATTGACTGAAGCGGGTATTGAACTCGAAGACAACCCTGATGGCACCATCTGGCGTCGTACTTAATTCCAAAGTCATAGACGTTCATGGAACTCACGCTATGCATGATCGTCAAGGACGAAGAAGACAATATCGCTGACTGTCTGCGACCGATACACGATCTGGTCAGTGATATTCAAATTATTGATACGGGATCGAGTGATCGTACGGTCGAAATCCTGCAGGGTGAGTTCAATATACACCCACGCACTATCCTATTAAGAGACCGACATTGCTTTAGCTTTGGTGGTGCACGAACACTCTGTTTCCAACAGGCAAAAACAGACTGGATAATGCTGCTGGACGCCGATGAAAGAATCGAACGAGGAGAATTAGAACAACTCATCGAATACCCGATGCCACAGAAAACTCATGGCTTGTTTGTGAGATGGGTCACACAGACTAAAAGCCACACGATTGAAGATTACAAACTTCCAATCTTCTCGAAAGATACCCGACACCGCGGTCGCATGCATGACACTGCTCAACCTGACTTCAGAAAGAAAGGTCGTATTGCAAAATGGTATAACGATTTAACTATCAGTCATTTTCCCAAAGAATCCAGCCGAGCCGACAAATCTAACTGGCGCTTAAAAGTCATGTCCTGCGGTTTACGCTATTCACCAAAATGGTATCGACATAGCTGGTTTCTCGGATACACCTATTACAAGGACAATGATTTAGACAATGCCCTGCAGCATCTACAACGTTGCGCTAATTCTAATTCTGAACGTTTTCCTGTTGAGCGTATAAATAGCCTGATGGTAATGACAGAAATTTATGCGCAGCAGAATGACATGATGTTAGCTAGTGCCTCTTTAAATAAGGCATTACAACTATATTTATCACATGAAAATGATTTTGAAGTAAGCATCAATTTTCGAATGAAACACTGGCTATACCTAACATCACAATATCTAACTCATGGTGAGTTACACCATATCAAAGCCTATGAGTTTTCGTACTAAGACATCAACTCCGACCTGAAATCCTCATACTTGCCTGCGGCGCTGCGCGGTACGTCAGAAACCTGATTTACCTTAATCGTCATTCCCGGCAAGTCCTGTTCAAACATTCTCTGGAGCTGCATCTGCTCAGTATTTGTCAGCTCTCGTGTACAAACAAGATCAGCACGAACAAGATCGTATTGCTGCTGCACAATTTGAAATTGTTTCACTGGTGCAATACCACGCAGCCGAGGTTCATTAATCAAAGGCCAGAATGACGTACCATCTTCTCGGAGAAATATATTCCTGTATCGACCCATGATTTTGTTGAGTACTTTTAGACCACGTCCACAGGAACATGGTGTATGCCCAACTTCAGCCAGATCACCGATTTCATAACGTATTAATGGCATAGAAAAATTATGTAGATCTGTTACCACGACTTTACCCGTTTCGCCCGGTGCGCAAGGCTGGCCTTGCTCGTTCAATACTTCCATAAACACATCTTCTTCCATAATATGATAATGACTATGTTCCGGACACTGGAGTGCCAGATAGCCAACTTCCCCACAACTATAGCCATCGACTAAATCCATACCAAGCACTTGCCTCGACAGTTCCCTCAAACCCTCAGGAATCTGTTCACTAAACGTCATGACCTGTTTTAACTTAGGTGCGTTATTATTTTCCTGCCAGTAATAAAGCAAGGTTTTTAGATTAGAGGGGTAGGTCAGTAAGTAATCAATAGATTCCGCTTTAATCCACTCTGTCTGATGCGCGACATCGGCATAAATACTCAAGCTGGCAGCTTCGCCCGTCACGAATACTCGAGCTGCCGCTTCCCCCCAACGATCATGACTGTACGCCGTCGGATGATCGCCATCATGAAAATCCGTATAGCGAATTGCACCAAATTTTGCATGCAAATCCCGCTCATGCCATAGATGACCTCGCAAGGTCATGGCTTGCCAGAACATATCGGTTAACTGGTTTTTTATAGAATAGACCGGCATCCCGGTTGAACCAGAGCTATGACTGAAAATTGATAGACCATGCTGGCGAGATGGGAAAGCACTTAGCAGTTCTTTCTGATGGTGTTGTAGCTGTTCTCGAGTCAGAACAGGTAACTGCAACCAACGGTCCATTGATAGTGGAAAATTAAAACTTAGATTCAGCTCTCGATAATGCTGCTGATAAAAAGGTACTGTATCTACTGCGTGTTCCAGCAGGTGTTCAAGCTGAAATAATTGCAACGTCTGTATTTCACTGGCTGACAACCATTGGCTTTTTTCGAGTTGATATTGCACCGAAGCCATCGCATTCGCCTGATCACTCTGCTGCACGGGCCAGACGATACCTGGGACATGTAACTCATCACTTCGAAACGTATGATTCAAATCAGGCAACCGCACTCGACTTTCTTATAAATTCAATCGGTACACCATCCATATACTCGGGAACAGGCTGCCCCATCAAATCGAGCAGTGTTGCAGTCAGATTGATCGCATGTGTTTCAGGCAGGCGCTGGCCTTGCGGAATGGACTGACCGGAAAACAGGGCAAAGCCATACGGACGATGTCCACCCGTTCTGAAGTAAGGCACTGGGCCAATCAGACCGGCATTTTCATCACGCACACTATCGAAAGGCTGTTGGTCATTCCATTGCACGATTAAATCGGCATCTGGTAACCCAGATTGACCAAGCTGCTTGCTAGTTCTGGTTCGAACAATATTTTTAACAACTGACTGTCCTGAACGACCATCCTTCAGCTGCGACACTTGTGAAGCAAGCTGATCACAATAGTCATCGTACTGTTCTGCTGAAATCATGCCATCGCGCTCACGCCCTTCAAGATTGATTCGTATGTACCCATCGGAATAACTCGGTAAGGCAAATGCCGACATCTGAGACCAGACCGTTCGATACCAGTTCGCTGGCATCCAGTCGAGCAGATCCTGACGAGCAATCTGCTCATCCGGTGATTCAAGTTTGTGGCCCGCCTTGTCAGACAATCGCCGCCACATCTCATATTTCCAGTGCAGCGGGAAGTTATAATCCAGCCCATCCTGATAAAATTTATCGGGGTCACCCAACGCCATTTCGCCGGGGAATGCCCAGCGATACATCGACTCAGGTAACAGCAACATGCTTGAGACATCCATCACATTCGCCTGCATGCCATGAATAGAAAATACTGCGATGGTTGTCGAGTCATCGGCATCATCCATCAACTTACCGATCAGTTCATCACTGCGGATATAAATATCCCTGACCCCCTGCTCACTCTCATCAGAATCATTCAATGGGTAATCCAGCCCCAGATGCCAGAGCGAGTGCCCTGCAGGGTGTGTTTCACCAATCGCACATAGAAACAAATCCCAGTCATCACTCTGGTAAGTTTCCATGAAGAGTTGTTCACGCATATCCAGCCCCTGCATGAACTCCTGCTTTAATACCGCCAGTTCCTCTCGGTCATAGCAGTTACGATGATCCCGCATCAAGGTCGGATGACAGCCAATCCGTTCACGAACATCGGCCAGCCAGTCGGCTGGTATCGACTCACTGGGTGCCTGTGGTGAATGCGCACCCCAGCCAATCAATTGCTTTCCATTGACATCAACATGTGGACGACTATGCGGCATATCCATCACAGCCACTTTGGCTTTGTCACCCAGGGCATAAAACGGTGCGATATCTTTAAAATCATTCGCACCGGATTCAGTTGCTGTATATGTCTCAGGATCATAGGTCAGCATGCCCCAGTAACCACTGGTTTCCGGTAGACAACCAGTCAGAAAGTTAGTCCAGGGCGTTTCTGATTGGTAGATTTCCATATTACGCAAGGGTACGTAACTACCCTGCTCAGCTAATCGGGAAAGATTCGGCAGATAACCATCGGTCATCCAACGCTCAACTAACAGCGAATCTGCCGCATCAATCGCAATCGCTAGTAAACGGGATTTCCTCATAGCTCTGATTTGAAATCCTCGTATTTCCCCGTTGGGGATCGTTCAATTTCATCCGGATAGACAAAACGAAATTCAAACGCATGCCGTAATTCTTTCGTCAGCATGTCACTGATGGTTTGCTGCTCATTCGTATTCAGCTCTCGGTCAGCGACCAGACGTACCTCGATCACTTCTGATTCGATCTGAGCGAGTTGTAACTGCGTCACTGGCGCGATCTCCGTAATACGTCGCGTTGAAAAGACCGGCCAGTGCGAGGAACCATCTGGTAGCTTCAACATATTCCTGGTACGACCCAGAATACGTTTCAGGGTTAGCGACCCTCGACCACAGGCACAGGGCTCTCCCACCTCAGCGTAATCTCCAATTTCATAACGAATCAGAGGCATCGCAAAATTATGCAATGGGGTGACGACGACTCGCCCTGTTTCTCTGCTCTTACAGGGCTGATATTCGTCATTTAAGACTTCGACAAGCATCGTTTCAGAACAAACGTGATAACTACCATGCTCAGGACATTGGAAAGCAATATTTCCAACTTCCATTGCGCTGTAAATATCGGCAATCGATGTATCAAAAACTTTCTCGCAATAAGCTCGGTCCTCAGCAGTTAAGACTTCGCCAATCGTACGAATTTGTTCAATCGATTGTAGTTCTGCATCAGATTGATCCATCAACTCCGCGAGCGCTCTCAGATTCGAGGGATAAGTTAATAGATAATCAGGTTGCTCATCCAACAGCCAACGCAGCTGATCGGCAACATCACATTCTATGCTCAGCATGACGGTCATACCGCCGGAGTAGACTTCATCAATCGGGTGGCCCCAACCGGCAGAGCGTATGCCAGGCGGTGACCGGGCTTCCTCACTATCACCGGTATAGCGAATCGATGCGAGTTTTTTACGATGATTCCGTCCATGCCATTCATGTTCTCGTAAAGTCTGCGCGTACCACATAAATTGCTGCATATCGGTGACATAGACATTGACTGGCAAACCTGTTGAACCGGATGAGCCTGTTTCAAGGATATCGCCATGCTCTTTCGGTATTGCCGTACTGGTCAAATCGGCTGAGTGCCGCTGTAAAGCCCAGCGTTGAAGTACGGGGATAGACTGCCATTCATCGATACTAATACCCGGCCGGGAGAGATTGATACGTTGTAATTCGGATAGACTTCGATAGTAGGATACCGTCCGAATCGCATGATCCAGTAAGGCATGAAGTTGTTTTAGCTGTTGTTGCTGAATTTCACCACAGCTAAGCCGTTCAGACTGGCTAAACTGGAACTGCATAGATAGCAGGGAGGCGGCCGTTGGTGAGGGTAAAGCCGGCCACATAACACCCTGCAATGTGGAGTCAGCGACTACCGGTGGCATTTCCATCATTGCTAACCCAAATAAAATCCGCCGGGAATTACCTGCTATTGGGAATCAAAGCATCATGAGTCCCGACGATTGCATAATTAGCGATCTACTACCTTGCAAGCGGCCGCGAAGTCGCATGAAACGTATCTGCACGATCAGATTGTGTCAGGGCACCTCTCATCAAGGTCGCGCCGATAATATCAGCCCCCGTTGATCCAATAAATGAAGCATCGACGACACCACCATCTACCGAATTTCCAAAATTCTGCACAATCGTACCTGTCAACACAGATCCACTGAACGTACCGCCCGCATCAAAGTTAGGCCCAGTACCACCTGTCCATGAGCCCGTCCAGGTTTTATTCGTAAAATTCACTGTCATCCCAATGTTTTTAGTGCCTTTATGAGAACGCCCAATAAAGTTGACCGCACCCAGATTTGACATCCCGTTAATGGTGGCAGCAGCAGTCGGACGGCCGGCAACAAAACTACCGTTTAATCTACCAGCCCCCTCAGCACCGTTCGCACCTGGAACAACTCGGTCGATAAATAAGAAGTTTAGGCGACCTTCCAGACCATCCGGCTCACCGTGACCCGTCGTAAAAGTACTCGGCGCATTAAACCCGAACCAACCGGGTGCTTCATTAAGCGCTCCACCATACGTAAAAAAGTTAGTTCCACCCATACCGCCACCAGCAGTTATTTGACCACCAGTAGCTACCCCACCGATTTTAATTGGGGCCGGAGCAGCAGCACCTTTCATCGATAAATGGATACTCTGTTGAGCATTATTTGTAATTTTCTGCCATGGAGCCACTGGAACCGCAGGTACTGGATTTATTGCGTCAACCGTTAGCGCACCGCCGCCCAAATTCGAAAAATTTGTTATTGAATAACTCATTGTCGTTACCACGTCTTTAGTGGTATTCACTGGAACCGTCGTCGGATCAGCATCACTGAGCTTAATAGCCAATCGACCAATTCCACCGACTTGTGGTTTATCGAGAGCACTGTGATTTAAACCACCGGTTGTAATATCACTAATACGACCTTCAGCCGCTACAAAACCACGGAAGTCACCTTTTGCAAGACGTGTTGTACTGCCTGTATTTGTAGTTCCGGGTCTAAAGTTTTGCTTCGGGTTATTCGCAACGCCGCTCTGACCTCCGGGACCTTTGCCGTTATTATCACCATTACTGCCGTCATTCTTAACGACAACCAGGCGTCCAGCAGCCGTCCTGTGAACAACGACGGGCTTAGTACTCGTACCAGCGCCGGCTAACCACGGACCCCAGTCGGTTACATCATCTGCAATCGCTGCTGGTGCAGCTACAGCCATTGCTATGGAACAACTTAGTGTTGTTTTACGTCCATTCATGTTTTTCATGTTTACCATCCTGCCATCCAGAGATGACTTTAATCCGTTTCTGAATTAAATAATTCTAGTTCAGTTTGTAATAACTGCTGTTTAGTTCCACTGTTTACCGATACTAATACCGGCCTGCTGGCGATCGTAGGAATAACCAATGGTATTGCTATTGTTGTCGGTATCACTGAAATAGCCGCTGACAATCCAGTTCTTCAGACGCCCACTTTGAAAAGTATGATTCACACCCAGTGAAGTAGAACGATAGGATTCATCACGATCATCAACCGACAGCAATGCGCTTATAGTGTCTTTGTATTTGGTGTCTTTATCTGTATAACGCAGCGATACAGTACCGCCCTTCCAGGCGTTCCAGCTACCTCCAACAAAGTATTCTTCACCTCGACTAGAGTAAGCATCAACCTTGGCGCTTTCATCAAAACTGGTTACTCCAGCAGATAGCGTGACTTTATCGTTGATCTGATAGGCAACAGCCGCACTGATGGCTTTATAGGTACTATCGCGTCCCAAATTATCGTTTGTCTGGTCAGTGTAGTCGCGATCCTGAACCTCTGCAGATAGACTAATTTCGGCTTTTTTGTATTGCCAGGACACACCTGGAGCAATCGAAACATAGTTCGCTAAATTGGTATTCCCGAGACGAATATGATCAGCCTGCAGACTGATGGAACCACGTAGTTCATTTGCGATAACAAATGCTGGGCCGGTACGCACTGTCAGCACATCAAGATCGAAATCATTTTCAGAATCGTAGTCATCGCGGAAAAAAGCTAAATCTGTCAGCCACATCCAGGCAACGTCTTTGCCGCGCAGTTTGGTCGTTTTGTCAAACAAGTAACGATGGGTAGCTGACGCGTTGTAATTCGTACCTTCGTCCGACTGAGGATTACTCGTCGCTGGCAATGTCACGCCACCAATTGTTCCAGCACCGGCACCGACATTGACGTTGTCATCGCTAGTACGGCCGACGAAGATTGAACCTGACCATTTATGCTTCTTACTCTCGTCTTGCAGACGTTGCATGAATTCACGAATCGTGACTTTCACACCCTCAGGTGTTTTTGGATCATTCAGAACTTCTTCTGCCATGCCGCGCGCTTCCTGGAAATTCAGGGTATAAAAACGAGTCAGAGCAAGTTCCAGACGAGCACGCGCAAGTGACGGCTCCTTATTAACAATTTGCTGAAGCAGGCCTACCGCGTCATGATAGTTACCCTGCTCACGTTGCTGCAGTGCTTCATCGAACGCTTTCTGGATATCTTCAGAGACTGCATACGCAGGCGCTGCGACAGCTAGCGATAACACTAAGGCCGTCGATAAAGAAACCAATTGTTGTTTTAGTGAGCGCATTACTCCCCCCAGAGATGATAAAAGTGCGCTAGTCGCATAATGTATTGCATACGGACTACCATTAAATAGATAGCAATAATTCACAATATGATAAATGTACTACCAATCCAGATATAATAGGGTAATAGCCTACATATTTAAATAGAAGATTTCAAAAGTCTACACACTAATTAACCGGATAAATGTTACTTAAAATTAACCATCACAAGCTCAGAGAGCCGTTGTCACTTCGTCAGGGCTCCAGCGATGAACACAACTATCAACAGATTTTTGTCGACGATGAATACTGTATTGAGACGAAGATTGCCCCAAAAACCATAGTAGATCTTGGGGCGAATATCGGTTTGTCAGCGATCTGGTTTGCTTCGCACTACCCAGACAGCCTTATTATTGCAATTGAACCAGAACGGTCGAATTACCAATTACTAGCGGAGAACGCCTCTGTCTACGAAAATATTCGGACACTGCGTGCCGCAGTCTGGTTTGAAGAGACTGAGCTTCATCTTACAGATCCGGGAAAGGGCCACTGGGGGTTTCAAACTCAAGAACAAGACTCCCCTAATGCATTCGATCGCATCAGCACCGTAACTGTCCGATCAATTATGAAAAACCACAATATCAATCACATCGATATTCTAAAAATCGATATTGAAGGCGCTGAAGTCGAATTACTTTCAGATAATTCCCAATGGATCTCTCAGGTGAATATGATCATCATTGAACTGCATGATCGTTTTCGCGAGGGGTGCCAGGAAGCCCTGCATAACATTGCACACCATTTTGATCAGCAATGGCAACAGGGCGAAAATATCGTACTGGCGAAATCTTCGTTTATTAACAGGGCGGCCTAATCCAGCTCACTCATGAAATCTTCGTATTTACCAGATGCTGACCTGGGAATATCATCGACGTAGCGATAGTTGATTTTGAATGGATAACCCAGGCTCTCTTGCAAGACGTCATCCATTTTTCGAGTCTGCTCATAATCCAGAGATTCTGACAACACCAGCTGCAATTCCAGTGTATCCAATGTTTTCTGGATTAATCGGTACTGACGAATATCTGCTATCGCATTGAACCGTCCATCCTCCATCATCGGCCAGAAATAAGCACCATCGGGGCGTCGTAACATATTTCGTGCACGACCATAGACGCGGTTCAGCACAGGCAGGGTTCGCCCGCAACTACAGGCATTACCCAGTTCTGCGTAATCCCCCACTTCGTATCGAATTAAGGGCGTTGCGAAACTGTGCAAAGAGGTTATGACCACTCGGCCTGTTTGTCCTGGTAAACAAGGTTCATCATTCTCATCGAGAATTTCGATGTAATTGGCTTCGGCTAGCTGATGATAATGGTCCTGTTCGGGGCACTGCAAAGCCAAATGACCCGTCTCTTGTGCTGAATAAACATCTTGCAGTTCCGCGCCAAGCACTTCTTCGCACAGTTGCCGCAAACCATCAGGCAACTGTTCTGCCATGGTCACAACGACCTTTATCGACAGTGATTCATCACGAGACTGCAGAATACGACAAATTGCCCGTAGGTTGCTCGGGTAGGTCAACAAGTATTGCGGTCGCTCTTTCAATAACCAGTCGACCTGCTCGCCAACGTCATCAATCACGTTTTTAACAGCACACTCGCCACTCTTAAACGCCATTGCTGTCGCTGAACCCCAGTCATCCAGGATGTACTCAGTCGATGCCTCGTGCGTATTCCCCAGGAAACGGATAACTGCAACTTTGTCACCTACTTCCCGCTGATGCCAGATATCGTCACGCATACTCTGCGCCATCCACATCAACTGATTAACTTCCGTTCGATACACCGTAATCGATTTACCCGTTGAGCCCGAGGTACTGACTGAACTAATACCGCCATGCTCTTCAGGAGTGCGGTTGCAGCTAATCTCTGATAGGTTCTGCTGCAACTCGGTACGCGTGAGTATCGGTAACCTGCACAGGAAATCCGCATCAATCTTCATCCCCTGCCGATAATTAACCTGATCTAGTCGTTCTCGATACCAGAGACTGTGCTTCCAGGCATGTTCAAAGAGCAATCCCAGCTGACGAAACTGCAGCCACTGAATTTCCTCCAGCGGCATTCGCTCCGATTGCTGCAGCTGGCGTTGCATAGCGAGTAATGTCGCATTCTCTGATGTAGGGACACCGGGCCAGACGATATTGGGAATTGCGGTCTTCACTTGCATCGCACTAGTGTGCCGGAACGACATTTATTAAGCTATGATTCGCCCGTCATAAATCGATTAGACCATCATGAACATTACTTTAAACGGCGACACACATCCGCTTGACGAGCAAGCCACGGTTCAAACTTTGATTGAACAGCAGGGTCTGATCGGCAAACGCATTGCTGTCGAAGTTAATCAGGAAATCGTGCCGCGCAGTTTGCATGAGGAGCACCAGCTGCAGGACGGGGATCAGGTAGAAATCGTTCACGCCATCGGTGGTGGCTAAGAACATTTGAATACCGCGCACATTGGGAATCTGGCTCAAGTACGATAGACTTCCACACCTCGTCAGGACGACGATTTTCTTACACTCTCAACACGTGTTTATAAAATGACGACAGATATTCTTAAAGTCGGTGAACGGGAATTCACCTCACGCCTGCTGGTTGGCACAGGCAAATATAAAGATATGGAAGAAACCCGTCTGGCGATTGAAGCCAGTGGTGCTGAAATTGTGACGGTGGCAATTCGCCGCAGCAATATCGGCCAGAATCCGGATGAACCCAATCTGCTGGAAGTCATACCACCTGAGAAGTACACCATACTGCCCAATACCGCGGGCTGCTATACGGTTGAAGATACCGTGCGCACCTGTCGTCTGGCGCGTGAACTACTCGATGGGCACGACCTCGTAAAACTGGAAGTCCTGGGTGATGAAAAAACCCTGTTTCCAGATATCACCGCTACTCTGGAAGCCACTGAAATTCTGGTCAAAGATGGTTTTAAAATCATGGTCTATACCAATGATGACCCCATCATTGCCAAACGTCTGGAAGAAATGGGTTGTGTCGCTGTGATGCCTCTGGCTGCTCCAATTGGCTCTGGCCTCGGCATTCGTAATCCTTACAACATTCTGGAAATCGTCGAAAACGCCAACGTGCCAATTATCGTTGATGCCGGTGTCGGTACAGCTTCTGATGCGGCGGTTGCTATGGAACTGGGTTGTGACGGCGTGCTGATGAATACTGCTATTGCTGCCGCTCAGGATCCAGTTCTGATGGCTTCTGCAATGAAGAAAGGTATTGAGGCCGGACGTGAAGCTTTCAAAGCGGGTCGCATGCCACGCAAACGCTATGCGTCGGCATCGTCTCCAATCGACGGCACATTCTTCTAAACCATTTGCTGAGATAACTTCAGCAAACGGTTTAAATATTCAATCATGGAAGAAAACTCCCGGGCGCATCATCGCCCTATCCGTAGTTTTGTTAAACGCGAAGGACGGCTAACTCCAGGTCAGGAACGCGCGCTTAAGGAACTGCTGCCTAAATATCAGCTACCAGATAGCAAGAATACTCTGGATCTGGCCACAGTCTTTGGTAATGACAACCCCGTGATCATGGAAATTGGTTTTGGCAATGGCAAGCTACTGGCACAACAGGCTCAAGATCACCCGGATTACAATTTCATCGGCCTGGAGGTGCATCGGCCCGGTGTTGGACATCTGCTGCAAAAGCTCGAACAGAACAATTCTGAGAACGTCCGCATTGCCAATGAGGATGCTATTGAAGTCCTGACGCAGTTAATCCCTGAACATAGCCTCTATGCTCTGTGGTTGTTCTTCCCTGACCCATGGCCAAAGAAAAAACATCATAAACGTCGTATCGTTAACCCACGTTTTCTCAAGCTGGTACATCAGCGATTAATCGATACTGGCATGCTGCATATGGCAACAGATTGGCAAGACTATGCCGAACATATGCAATTAGAAGTGGATGCATCCAATCTATATCGCGAAGCAGATATATCCTCTTATCCTTTTCAACGACCACAAACCCATTTTGAACAACGAGGTCTTCGTAAAGGCCACAAAATTAAAGACCTGTTTTATCAGAAAAAATAAGGTCAAAGATTGTTACTCGATATTGGTACAACCGAATTGCTGGTATATTAACCAGTTGAATATGAAGACATAGCTAAATACGATTTTTTCATGGCAATTTTGGGATCATTCAGTCTTGGCGGCGCGCTAGACAAAATACTGACCACAGGCGATATTGAAGCGCCTGCAGTTCAGTCCGCGCTGAAGAAACTGACTGATAACCCCAAGGCCGCGATGGAGAAAGTGCTCAATGTAATCGCTTCCGGTCCGAGACTGCATCACTCAACAGCGTATAAGCTGGTTAGCCGCTTACTGGACAACACAACGGTTGGCATGGTGATGCAGGCATTACCCTCCTTTCCCGATGACGCTCAGGCACAAATTGCTACAACTCTAAATACCAGCAATCAATATGACCCACATTTGTTACTACCGTATTTGCGCACACCACTAAATACCTCACTCTGTAAAGATATGCTCACAGCGCATCGCCGAGATTTTAAAGCTGCAAAATTACTCTCCGCAGTCATCAAAATTGACCCGGATTTACAGGACAATGTATTCGAACTCATTCATGCCAATGTCGATGAAACAGCGCTTGCTGAAGCGATCGCCCTGAGTCATAGCAAAGACGACAATATTCGAACACAGGTCACCAGCATCATCGCCGAGTTTGACAATCCGGCGGCCCAGGAAGCACTGATGACCCTGTTGAATGACAACAGTCAAAAGGTTCGTCTTAATGCCCTGCGAGGTCTTGTCAAAATACGTGCTGATCTAGCAACAGGTGATTTATTCCGTTTGATGTCAAAAGCAAAGAAAGAAGAATCGCCTTTAGTAAAGGCATTAATTAGCTGCTCCACCGACCCTAAGCTACTAGAAAACTTCATCGAGGCACTATTCGCACCGAAAGGCAAAATGAAGCCACTTGCCATCGCTGGCCTGTCTGAATTAATGAATAAAGACGTGCTATATGAAATTTTTTACGAATTGCATGATAAGCCAGAAGCCACGCAGGATTCTATGATCCGTTCACTACAGGATGCAGGTGGCGAAAAGTTTCTGACGGCCGCCAATGAATTACTCAGTCACTACGACGAAGATATACGACGACTGGCGGCGAATGCATTCCATGAACAGGATACCGGTGAAGAAACTGTGATTGAAGGTATGTTGAATGGCCTAGCCGTCGACATACCTAACAATTTAAAGCTGGAATACATTGAAAAACTCGGACACGCTGGTGTCACTAGCGCAGTCGATCCACTCATTAAAATTTTAGGCAGCGAAGACACCGAACTATTCGCGCCTTCGCTAGATGCACTGGCAAGTATTGGCGACCCAAAAGCACTGGCTGCGGCTTTTGAAGCTCTGAACGCCAAAGACATTGAAATCCAGACAAGTGCGCTGAAGTGTCTAAATGCCATTACACCAGACAAGTTTGCTGAACGCTTACGTGACCAGTTATTAGAGCTATCCAACCATGTCCATGAAGATGTCATAGAGGAACTAGTCAATACGGTTGAAACACTGACTGACAAGCACAACCTTCGCACCACAACGCATTACAAACGCACGATTGAGTCGCTTAAAAAATCCGATAACGATGAATTTGGATTTGCGCCCGAAGCTTCGTCAGCGAATAGCATGTTTGCTCCTGAAGAAGAATCGAGTTCGTCTTACTCCATGTTCGGTAAGGATGAAGCTGATAATGGCGTCTTTGGCGTGGTCGATGAAACCGATAGCGGATCTGGAGATGAATCAGCTGAGCCAGCAGAAGAACCTGTCTTTGCGGTCAATCTCGAAGAAGGGCTAGTACTGAATGACCGCTATGAGTTGATCCGAGAAATTGGCCGTGGTGGTTATGGTTCCGTCTGGCTAATAAAAGACAACTTCATCCAGGAAGAAATGGTGATGAAGTTTCTTCATCAACAGCTGGTATCAGACGATATTGCTATTGAACGTTTTATTCGCGAGCTACGACTGGCACGAAAGATTACTCACAAGAACATTATTCGTTTGTTCGACTATCTCGATCTAGGCAAGGTCACTGCGATCTCCATGGAATACTTCGAGGGCGCAGCACTCTCCAGCCTCATCAAAGACGGGCCGATAGAAATTAATGCGATTGCCAAGATTGCATCCATCACCTGCGATGCCCTGCATTCGGCGCATGAAGCCGGCGTTATTCACCGCGATATGAAACCGGCAAACATTCTGGTCGACACTAACCATGAAATAAAAATTGTCGACTTCGGCATTGCAGCGGCCAGCAAACATGCAGAATCCAGACTAACCCGTACCGGTACTCTCATTGGTACGCCGACCTATATTTCACCCGAGCAAATTCAGGGTAAAGCGGTTGATGCCAGAACGGACATCTATAGTCTGGGCATCATCATGTACGAAATGTTATCCGGCTCACCGCCATATCTGGCTGATGACCCGATGGCACTAATTTTCATGCATGTTGAAGGCAGTGCACGACGAATTGATGACGTCAATCCGCTGGTTCCAAAGGAATTCGCTGATATCGTTCATAAGTGCATATTGCCTGATCCTGATGAACGCTTTCAGAGCATGCTAGAACTACGCGAAGCAATTTCTCAAACAGGTTTAGCCTGAATAATCGCATCTCCAGGTAACAGGCTTTGCTAGATATCCAGAATCTTAAGACCTGTTGCCACGATAACATCTGTCTTACTGTTACTTTAGGTGAATCCATTAGCATTGGCGGGCCATCCGGCTGTGGAAAGAGCGTTTTCCTTAGAGCAGTGAGTGATCTCGACCCACACGAAGGTAGCATCACTCTCGACAATCAGAACCAGCAGGACACACCAGCTCCACAATGGCGTAAGCAAGTGGGCTTCCTACCGGCAGAATATTTCTTCTGGACTGAAACTGTCACAACCTGCTTCGATGACACACAGCAACCCGGCTGGCTGTCTTCATCCATGCTGGAACTTGGATTGAATACTTCAATTTTAGCGCGTCCGGTAAACCAGCTTTCAGCTGGAGAAAAACAGCGTATGGCCTTTCTGCGCTTACTGATGAATCAACCACGCTGCCTGTTACTTGATGAGTCATGTTCACATCTCGATGACGAAACAACGTTAGCCGTTGAAAAAATCATTCTGAATTACCAACAGCAATCTAACGCTATGGTCATATGGGTAAGTCATGACAAGCAACAACGGCAACGAGTTGCTTCACGTCACTTAATGCTGACAGATACCGGGCTGGTAGAGGCATCGTCATGAATCTGGTGATACCACTGACTGCGATTGACCTGGCAATATCGGCTTTACTCGTACTGCTTCTAGCGGGTGTCACCATCATCCAGCAATTGCAGCTCGCAAAAATACTAATCATCTCGGCAGTGCGTGCGTTCTTACAGCTGTTGTTACTTGGCTATATTCTGAACATCATTTTCGAGTTGCAGGAAGTCACCTGGATACTCGCCATCACCATCGTCATGCTGTTGGTTGCCGGCTATGAAGTAATGTCTCGGCAACATCGTAAACTCAAAGGCTGGTGGGGGTTTGGTACTGGAACTGTTTCACTCTTTATCTCATCTTTTTGCGTCATGCTCATCACTTTGACCAGCATCATAAATATTGACCCCTGGTATGAGCCGCAATATTTGATTCCAATCATGGGCATGTTACTGGGAAATACCATGACCGGGATTGCCGTCAGCATGGATCGTCTGCTGGAAGACACCTGGGTACAACGCGGCATGATAGAAACTCGTTTGTGTCTGGGACATACCGCTTCTGAGGCCATTTCTGATTTACGCCGCAAAGCCTTGCGCAGTGGTTTAATTCCCCTGATTAATTCCATGGCAGTTGCGGGAAATGTCAGTCTGCCAGGCATGATGACAGGGCAGATACTCGCAGGCGTGGAACCACTGGAAGCAGCCAAGTACCAGATCCTTATTTTCTTTCTCATTACGGCAGGAACCGGCTTCGGTGCCTGGGGTGCAGTCACATTGGCAAGCTATCGCCTGTTTGATGATCGTCATCGACTACGGCTGGAGCGACTGAAACAACCTGATGCATAACCGACCTTTTTGTTCACTGTAGTTATTCCTAATCAGGGTTATCTACCCGTCATAGTTGCATCCGCTATAATCCGCACCACACACGGGGGCTCCAATGACAACTATCGCAATTATCGGATCAGGCTTTGCCAGCTGCACGGCAGTCAAAACACTCAGAAGCAATGGCTACCAGGGTGATATCACTGTTGTTTCACCTAAGGCAGAATTATTTTATTTTCCAAGCCTGATCTGGGTCGCGAGCGGTGGCCGTGATGAAAGCAGCCTGCGAGTCGACCTGAGCAACTTCTATAAGCGCCATAAGGTCACTCATGTTACTGCACGTGCCACTGGGCTTGATGCCGGTAGCAATACACTTAAAACCAGTGCCGACGATATTAGTTATGACTATCTCATCATAGCCAGTGGTGGTCGCTATATCCGTAAACTACCGGGCATAGAGCACGCACATATCGCCTGCGCGGGTTGGGAACCAACCAAAGCCTGGGCCGACAAACTCAACAGCATGGAGTCAGGAAAACTGGCCTTCGGTTTCGCCAGCAATCCCAAAGAGCCTTCAGCCATGCGAGGCGGCCCGGTGTTCGAATTTCTATTTGGTACGGACACGCTACTCAAACAGCGTGGCAAACGTGATAATTTTGAACTGCATTTCTTCTCGCCAGCTCCGAAGCCCGGTGCGCGCATGGGAGAAAAAGCGGTCGACCGCCTGCTTGGGGAGATGAAAAAGCGTGGTATCACAACCCATCTTGGCAACAAGATGAAAGGCATGGAAGCCAATAACGTCATGACCGAAGCCGAAAGCTTCGACGCCGACCTGATTATGTTTATCCCAGGGATGACTGGCCCAGATTGGGCTGCAGACAGCGGACTTACACTGTCGGATGGAGGCTTTTTCAAGGCTGAAGAAAACTGTCGAGTAGCAGACTCAGAAAATGTTTATGTCGCCGGTGATGCCGGTAGCTTCCCAGGCCCAGACTGGAAACCGAAACAAGCTCACATGGCTGATTTACAGGCAGAAGCTGCTGCCAAAAATATTATCGGCCAGATAGAAGGTAAGGCAACAGACCATACGTTCAAGACCGAGCTCATCTGTATTGTTGATAGCATCAACAATGGCACTATGGTGTATCGCGATCCAAAACGTACCATGCAATTACGTGGCATTGTCTTTCACTGGGCTAAGTCACTGTTTGAGTGGAATTATCTGCGCCCCTATCGCTAGTAAGTTTTTAGTTCACCCATTCAATTACGCGCTAGACACCCAGCTGGTTTTGACCTGATTTCGTCCTGCGTCTTTTGCTTCATACAGCGCACGATCCGCTTCTGTGATTAATATCGAGTAATCATCGGTTTTTGCTTCATCCACAACCATTGAACCAATACTGACCGTGACATACTCAGCCGCTGCAGATGATTTATGTGGGATAGCCAGGGCTTCCACAGCCTGCCTGACTTTGTCCGCGACTTTCAATGCACATTCTCGTGAACAGTCGGCCAGTATCAGGGCAAATTCTTCACCGCCATATCGTGCAGCCGTATCGCCTGGACGTCTAGCACAGTCACTGAGAACTTGAGCAATTGTTTTCAACACTTCATCACCGGCCTGATGCATATAAGTATCGTTATAGGCCTTAAAGTAATCGACATCGATGATCAGTAAAGCGATCGGTCGCTCATCGCGACGACAGCGCGCCCACTCTCGAGCAATTCCCGCATCGAAACTACGGCGATTAGCAATTAATGTCAGTGAGTCAATCGAAGAGAGATACTCCAGTCTGCCGACTGCTTCCTCCAGCTCAGCCTTAACCTTCTGTAAATCTTTTTCAATAATCTTACGTTCGGATAGCTCGGAATCCAGTTCAGATTTAGCCACCTGCAACTCATCATTCAAACGTTTTTGCTCAAGACGTAATTCGATAGCTTCACGATAACTATGATTCAGGCGCCAGGCTGAAATAATGAGGTATGAACCATATACCACTGTCATGATGCCGATAATAATCCCCGACATTCCCCCTGAGACTAGCCAGACCGCAGCCATTGGCAACAGGATCGGAAAAATAAAACCGTAATAGGCATAGACCAAGGCTGCATTAGAGGTCAGTGCACCACCAGCCATACCTGTCATCATCAGTACACCCATGAGTGGATATAACTGATCATCTCCAAATGGCATGAAGGAAAATAAGCCCCAGGCCACGCCAAGCAAGCATGTCACCAGCACGTAATGACGGGCACTTACCCGTGCCTGTTGCGCATCAAATGAGGCAGAGTCTGCATCTCTCAGGACATAGAATCGCAGTGCATTAATGGCCATCACCGCTGCAAACCACCACCAAAGTAACGCAATATCAACATCGTGAGCAAAAAACCACACGGCACCAATCGATACCAGAAAATTAGAGGCAATTGCCAGCGGCAACTGCTGCCGCACCATACGAACCAGTTCGATTAACGCCGCTTCCGACTTTGCAAAATGTAATCCAGCTGAAACCAACACCACCCCCCAGTTTACCTGTCGCACAGTGTAAGCCTGCCCATATATGAGACACTGTCTAATATGGGTATTTTCTTACCACTTAACATTTATTTACATTTCGGGAATGCATAATTAAGCCCCAGCGTGCAACGTTTACGCGAAATTTCTGTCATAAATTAGCGATTGCTTAACATTTGTTAACCGCAACAGGCTTTCATCATGCTGATTTTTCAATATAATCCGCATGGAAATTTTTAACGGGCTAACCCCCGAATATGTACCGATACCCTTGGAGGTTCTGAATGAAAATCGTAAACACTGCAATTATTGCTATTTCTATGATGGCTGCAGCTCCTGCTATGGCAGGTGATGCTGGCGCTGGTGAAGCTGCATACAACGGCAAAGGCTGCTCAGGCTGCCATGGTGCTGGTGGTAACAGCCAGATTCCTACTTACCCTAAATTAAGTGGTAAAGGCGCTGACGTTATTGCTAAAGCACTGACTGATTTCAAATCTGGCGCACGTAAAGAGCCAACTATGAACGCTATGGCTGCTGGCCTGAGCGATGCGGATGTTGCTAACATCGCTGCTTATCTAGGCGCTCAAAAGTAATCATTGATTACTTTTCAGGCTTTGCCTGAAATAAAAAAGCCGACCATTGGTCGGCTTTTTTTATGTCTGCTCGAATGAACTATCAGAAGTTTTTCATGCCAAAGTGACCGCGTTCACCTGAATCACTGTCGACCATTTTGTCGGTCTCAATCGCCAGCTCAACGGCCATACTGATGGCTTTTTGCATGGCGCTCTTCTGATTATCCTCGGTGACTTTGCCACTGCCCACCATTTGCGAAAAAATTGCTGTCGCTGCTTCATAGATAACAGTTGGAAGAACCAGGTCACTGCGCGCCACCCGAATTCGTGTCATTTCCGACATATCACGTAGATCAGACATCTCATTCTCCTTGAGTGCTAGTTTATTATCGTGCCGTTAATCATAGCCTGTTTACCGCCTATGTCCCATACTCAACTATCAGATATGGACTGAACTGACATGAATAACAAAGTTGATAATGCAGTAAAACGACTACAAAACATCTTACCTCTGGAACAAAACTTAACCGCGTTATCTACCCAGGATATCAACGACTACCACAGTATTCTTCGTCAGTTTCTGGAGCATGGTCAGGTAACCCAGAGCAATATCTACGCTGCCAGTAAATTAGCGGAACTCGGCTTTATTGTACTCAACGAAGAGAATGGTATTACCGGCGCTTACCCGTTTACCTCCGAGGATAGAATACACAAGGTACATTCGCCCTATGGGATATCACGTTGTATGTGTGCACTCGATGCGTTGGCGATCGCTCCAATGTATGAACTCACCACAACCGTCATGTCTCAATGCCATAGTAGCCGCGCTGAAATCATGGTTCAGCAGGATAACAAGCAAATCATCAATCCAGATGAATTAGACGAGACGGTGTTTGCCATAAACTGGAATGCCTCATGCGCGGCGACCAGTTGCTCTGATTCACTTTGTGGGGAAATGATATTCCTGAGAGGGGAAAATCACATCGAAAACTGGCTGAATGAAGACAAAGAACAACGAGAAATCTTCAATCTTACAGAGGCTGTTGAATTCGCGGCTGCGTTCTTCAAACCCCTCGTTGACTGACTACGCTAGCAAATACCCGGTCAGCTAGGTAATGAGATAAAACGACCGGACGTATCGAGTGTTTTCGCGTTCGGATATAACTCACGCAAGGCTTTCTCAACATCAAAAGCAAAGGCTGTGGCCGATTGATAGCGATCAGAATCTGCTTTTGCCATCGCCCGTTTAACGATGTGTTCTACAACATCCGGAATACCATCACGCAGCGAGCTCATTGGCTCGGGATCATCGTGCATAATCTGAAAAGCCGTATGGCGGTTATCGAACGGATATTTACCGGTGAGAATCCGATACATGGTTGAGCCCAGGGCAAAGATGTCTGTTAGCTCAGAGATACGACGCTCGCGGTCAAAATGTTCGGGGGCCATATATGCAATAGTACCGGTATCCCGCGAAGGCGGCTCCTCGATTTTATGCGACACACCAAAGTCCATAATCTTCACCATACCCTGGGCTGGGTGGTACATGATATTGCCGGGTTTGATATCGCGATGTATGACACCGTGATAATGGATATATTCCAGTCCAAGACAGCACTTGTAGATAATATCCAGGGTCTCTTCTACATCTAGCGGCCCGGTGGCGTCCATATAGTCCTGAACAGAACGTCCAGGTACATACTCAACAACCATGTAATCGATCATGCCATTATCGATCACATCATAAATAGTAATGATATTGGGGTGCGCGAATTTACCAGCGATGCGAGCTTCGTGATAAAACTCTTCGATCACCATTTTTAAGTCGTCTTTGCTCAAGGCTTCCGCCTTGGCTTTCTTGATCGCTACTTCACGGTCAAGCAATGGATCATAAGCACGGTATACGATGCCTGAAGCACCTTCACCGGCTTTTGTCTTCAATTCATAACGACCAATGTAGTTATTTGAACCAGAATTTCTGGCTGGAGCTCCCATTACGTAATGATCCCTGGTTATTAATTATTTTCAGTGTTAATGAGAATGGCCACAGCCACCCTCAGCATGGACATGTCCATGAGACAACTCTTCTTCAGTTGCCTCGCGGACATCGACGATATTCACATCAAAATGCAGGTTCATCCCTGCCATCGTATGGTTACCATCGATAGTCACTTCATCACCATCGATCTCAGTCACAGTAATGACCATCATCTCGCCTTCCGGTGACTGCGCCTGGAACTGCATACCCGGCTGAATATCAGCACCTTCCTCAAACATATTCCGTGGCACAACCTGGATACGCTCAGGGTCAACCGCACCATAAGCATCTTTCGGTTCGATACTGACGCTGACAGAATCACCAGCCTGTTTACCGTCTAAAGCAGTCTCCAGACCAGGAATAATATTTTGTGCACCGTGCAGATAGGCAAACTCGCCATTTTCCGAGTTATCCATAACCTCGCCATCATCATCCTTGAGAGTGTAGTCCATAGTGACCACACTGTTGGCCGCAATCTGCATTGTGAAATCCATTCGATAGTGAAAAAAATGATTTTAGCATGCAGATGCAATAAGTTCCTGCGATCTTAGCCAATTCATTACCATTTAATCTGTAAGACTTTATGGCTAAACAACATAAATACCGAGGTTATACAGAGGCTTTATAGATCGCCGGATTAGACACTATTTGACTCAGGTCAGAATGGAAGAAATCCATTCTCAGGATAATTAAACCATAGAATTTTTAGCATCCTCGGAGAAAACCAATGGAACAAATTATTAACCTGCTGTTTGGTAGCTTTACCGGTCAATTAACGTTGGCTGTAATGGGCACAATACTGGCTATGACCATCTACTTCATTTACCTGTTCATGAAAAAGCCAGAAGATATCTAGCCAGTTATTTGATGAGCGCCTGTAACTGCTCAATCAGTTTACGGGCGCTATCAGCACTATTCTTTACATAAAGCTCTAACAAGGGGCGCATCCGTTCCAGGAGATCGTCAAGCTGGCCGGTCACCTGTTCTTCACGATCTTTCTTTAATAGATAGAGCGCCTGTTCGACATTCAGGATCGGCGTGTTCGCATTACTAATCGCGCTTTCGTCATAGCTGACCTGATTCCCGCCTTTCTGCTGAGCTTCCTGCAGATATTCACCAGCCGCATCCATCAGGTCAATTACTCGTGTCGCGCCATCCACATTAACTTTGGCCAAACCTATACTGGCACTAAAACCGACCTGTTCATTCTGATGTTGTAAAGAGACCGCATCGACCATTTCACGCACACGCCGCATCATCCGAATCGCGCCGGCAGAATCACGAGTACTCAACAACGCCGCAAACTCATTGAGTCCAGTTCGGCAAAGCATGTCTTCCTGCCGGGTATGGCGAGAAAGAATTTCACCGACCTTTTTCACTACACTGTTGGACTTATCTTTGCCGATTTTAAGAAATAAAGATTTAAAATCATCAATTGCCAATCTGACGATCACCAAGTCATGGTGGTTACGTTTCGCGTAAGACAGGGCCTGCATCGCGGATTTTTCAAAAAATGCCCTGGTACCAAGCCCAGTTAACTCATCAACTGCAGCGATTTCCTGTAATTCGGTATCTTTATCTGCCAGCTCATCTGTTGTGCGGACTAATTTACTATGTACCTGAATAGCCGCGCGTAACTGGGCAGAATCAAAAGGTTTGGATAAAAACCCGGTTGCTCCCGCCTCAAAAATTCGGGTGCGGTTTTCTTCGGTATCTTCCTGCCCAGTGACAATGATGACAGGCATAGCTTTAATACGGTCATCTTCTGAGCCGCGCACTTTCTCGAGAAAGCCGTAACCATCCATGACAGGCATGGATAAATCACAGCAAACGATCTTTATACTCTTATCCTTCTGCAGCAGATTCCAGGCTTCTTCACCATCTCCTGCTTCGACAACATCGTTAAGCCCTTTCAGAATCCTGGAGACAGATTTACGCATCACACGAGCATCATCTACGATCATGATGCGCATTAGCGTTTCGTCTGTGCTAGCAGGTTGTGCTGCAGAGTTCATTTATTCACTTGTCCAATATCAATTCACATTCTTTAACAGTGTATATCTAGCTTACAAAGCCCGCCTACCCTACCATCGGCCTGTTAAAAAATCACTAACAAGGAGATACGAATGGAATCTATATTAGCCGATGCACAGGGGCTCCTAATGGAGTATGGCATCAAGGTCGTGGCTGCAATTGCCATATTTATCATTGGTAAATGGATCGCACGTTTCCTGGTCAACTTACTAAAGAAAGTAATGCAACGCTCCAATATTGAAGTGACTCTCATCGACTTCGCTGGCAATCTTTCCTATGCCGCCCTGATAGTGTTTGTCGTCCTGGCTGCCTTGAATCAGCTCGGTATCCAGACCACATCCTTCATCGCAGTCATCGGTGCAGCAGGTCTAGCCATTGGCCTGGCGATGCAAGACTCGCTGTCGAATTTTGCTGCCGGTGTCATGATGATTATCTTTCGCCCCTTCAAAGTCGGCGATTTCATCGAAGCTGCTGGTACGTCTGGCACAGCAACCAGTATCAATATATTTACAACCACTTTAAAGACCGGCGATAACCGAGTCATCCATATTCCGAATGGTAATATCCTGAGCGGCAATATCATCAATTATTCAGCCAACGACACTCGACGCATCGATATGGTTTTTGGCATCGGATACGAAGACAACATCAAACAGGCCAAGAGCATTATTGAAGAGGCCCTCAAAGCCGATGAACGTGTGTTACAGGATCCAGCTCCTACGATTGGTGTGGGTGAACTGGCCGACAGCAGCGTAAACATCGTGGTCCGCCCCTGGGTTAAAACCGACGACTACTGGCCGACTCACTTTGCACTGCATGAAGACATCAAAGAGCGTTTTGATTCTGCCAACATATCGATCCCTTATCCGCAAACCGATGTGCATCTGCACAAAACCGCAGCGTAATACTCACTATTAACCAACCACATGATGGATAAGATTTACTTATCATGGAGGACAAACTCCTGAGATAGAATGCGCAGCCCGCTGAGGTACATGGATACCTCCGGGCTGATTCGCATTGCCTGGCAATGCCGCGGCATTTTAGCCGCCCGAATTCTAAATACAGGAGCACATCATGTCTCAAAAACATCCAGTCGTGGCAGTTACCGGATCTTCTGGTGCTGGTACCACCACAGTAAAGCGTGCATTCGAACACATCTTCCTGCGCGAGAGCATCAAACCGGCGATCATCGAAGGTGATAGCTATCACCGCTATGAGCGTGCCGAAATGAAAGTCAAAATGGCACAGGAAAACCTCAGCCATTTCGGCCCTGAAGCAAACGAGTTTGGCATCCTGGCTGATACCTTCAAAGCCTATGGCGATACCGGCATGTGCAAGCGTCGCTATTATTTACATAGCGATGAAGAAGCCGTTCACCACAATGGTCGTCTGGGCGTAGACAAAGCACCCGGTGAATTTACACCGTGGGAAGACATCGAAGAAAATACTGACATTCTGTTTTATGAAGGCCTGCACGGTCTGGCAAAATCAGATGAACATGATGTTTCTCAACACGTCGACCTCGGAGTTGGCGTTGTTCCAATCGTGAACCTTGAATGGATTCAGAAAATCCATCGTGACAATAAGGAACGTGGTTATTCAGCTGAAGCGATTGTTGATAGCATCCTGCGCCGTATGCCAGATTACATCAACTACATCACGCCTCAGTTCTCAGAGACTGACATCAACTTCCAGCGTGTACCAACCGTTGACACATCCGATCCTTTCATCGCTCGTGATATACCAACACCCGATGAAAGCTTCATCGTGATCCGTTTCAAAGACCCAAGAAAATTCGATACTGATTTCCAGTATCTACTTTCAATGATTGATGGCTCTTTCATGTCACGCCGTAATTCAATCGTGGTTCCGGGTGGCAAGATGGGTTTTGCAATGGAGATCATCCTGGCGCCAATCATTCATAAAATGATGGAAGGTCGCGGCTAACCGAATGCCGTTTCTTTCTGCCTACTCGGCACAACCAGATTGGGAACAGGCTGTTGACGAGTGTATAGCGCAAATCGCTGAACAAGCCCAGGGCATGACCCTGGGCTTTGTTTATGCATCAGATAGTTTTTCTCACCTTCTGCAGCCTATCATTGAGAAACTAAGCAATTCGACACAGCTACAGGACTGGATTGGCACAGTCGGACTCGGCATCTGCCATGGACGAGAAGAGGTTTATGAGCAGCCAGCTCTATCTCTCCTTATCACCGATATAGACCCGGATAATTATCGATTGATCGAAGGGCTGGATAACCAACTAGAAAATTTACATAAACATCAGGCATGGTATGCCGACAACTTCGCCACCGTAGGCATCCTGCATGCAGACCCCTTTAACCAGTCCCTGCCTGAGATGTTAAATGAAATTTCCGAAACTGTTCCTGAAGGGTTTCTGGTTGGCGGGCTCTCATCATCGCGCCAGGATAACCCACAAATCATTGGGCAAGCACTCAGTGAAGGCAGCGTATCTGGAGCACTATTTTCAGAGAATGTGCCTGTAGCGACCGCTATCACTCAGGGGATGCTCACCTATCGCTCCCAAACGAACCATCACAGAATCACAACGTAACGTTATTATTTCAATCGATAACCGACCAGCGCTGGATGTCATGAAAGAAGACATCGGCGAAGATCTGTTAAAAAATCCAGATGAACTCGGCAGCACCATCTTTGTTGGTTTCCCTGTCAGCGGCTCCGACACTGGTGATTACCTGGTTAGAAATCTGATGGGCATCGATGAGAACTCGAATGTGATTGCCGTTGGTGAAATGGTCGAAGAAGGTCGTAGCATGATGTTCTGTCGACGCGATCGAGACACTGCTCATGAAGACATGCATCGTATGCTGAGTAATTTACAGAAACGCATTGGTCATCAGCCCCCGAAAGGCGCTATTTATTATTCCTGCCTGGGTCGAGGCCGCTCACTATTCGGTCGCGACTCTGTTGAACTCAATATGATCCAGGATACGCTTGGCGATATCCCTCTCACCGGTTTTTTCTGCAATGGAGAAATCGCCCACAACCAGCTCTATGGATTTACTGGCGTACTCACTGTATTTTTGTAGGCATGGAATATACCCAGCTAGGCCATACCGATATACAAGTTAGCCGCTTATGCCTTGGCAGCATGACCTGGGGTGAGCAAAACACAGTAGCTGAGGCCCATCAACAACTCGACTATGCCGTTGAACACGGGATCAACTTTGTTGATACCGCTGAGCTTTATCCTTCACCGCCTAGAGCAGAAACCCAGGGCCGAACAGAAGAATATATTGGTAGCTGGATAGCGAAAGGCAATCGCGACAAGATCATACTTGCCAGTAAGGTCTGTGGCCCTGCAAGAACGCTCCCCTGGATACGACAGGGTGAAACACGTTTTACGGAGACAACGCTTAGAGAAGCTCTAGACGACAGCCTACAGCGCTTACAAACCGACTATATCGATCTTTACCAGCTGCACTGGCCTGATCGAATTACCAACATTTTTGGTCAGCTCAATTATCCATATATTGATGACGAGCAAGGCACCACAATAGACGAGGTTTTAACAACACTAAAAAGCTTTATTGACGCTGGAAAAATTCGTGCAATAGGGCTGTCCAATGAAACACCCTGGGGCATGATGCAATTTTTACACATCGCGCAGCAACATGATTTGCCTGTCGCCGCTTCGATCCAGAACCCTTACAACCTGCTGAACAGAAGCTTTGAAACCAGTCATAGTGAGATCTGTCATCGAGAAGGTATCAGGCTTCTAGCCTATTCCCCTTTGGCGTTTGGTGTATTAACAGGCAAGTATCTAAACAACCAACAACCCGCAGGCTCGCGTCTGGCATTATCAAAACATTTTAAACGCTATTCCAGTGAAGCAGCGACAACGACGGTAACACAATATCAGCAGCTGGCATCCCAGCATAATCAGACATTAACTCAGCTGGCTTTAAGTTTTATCTATCAACAACCCTTTGTAACCAGCATCATTCTAGGCGCGTCAAACCTTAAACAGCTCGAAGAAAATATTAATAGTATTGAAAACCCACTAACGCCTGATCAGATTAAACAGATCAACAAGATTCACCTGAGAATGACCCAACCCCTGCCCCTGATTAACTACTTATCAGACCAGACCGCCAGCCTGTTACCGCTTGGCTCAGTAAAATGAAAGCGACGCCCGCCAGGAAAAGAGAAAGTATCCTGCACAATCTTTCCACCTGCCTCAACTATCCTGGCCTGGGTAGCATCAAGATCATGACTATAGAAAACGATTAAAGCGCCACCACTGCTAGGATGCGTTTGCCTTATCTGGCTCTATAGAAACTGCCCTCCAGCTTACGGTCACTAAATGCCCGGTAATCCTCTCCGTATGATTGGAATGTCCAACTAAATACCTGTTCAAAGAAAGCCTGAGTGGCTTCCAGATCCCGTGCTGCAAACTCCACATAATTGATTGCTTCGTGTTCCATCGCCATTACGTTAACCCAGTTTATTCAATTGATAACCACGCGGCTCAACATAAAGCGAAGAGAGCCAAGTTCAAAACCAAGATCATCGATTAAGGCGACAATACCGGTGGAATCACTTCGAGTCTGCAACAGTATTTCACATGTCCGACCCAGCTTTCCAATAACTGACGTGATCAGAAAACGCGCAATCCCCTGACGTCTAAATGCTGGTTCTATTGCAATACTGTATATCTCACTTCTATTCTTGGACGTATGCATCACCCAGATATACCCAACAGGTTGCCTCTCAACCTCAGCTACATCGATAAATGCGCGGAACTTATTACCGCTGATAACGCAGTGACCGTCATTAATTATAGATTCAACTTGTTGAATGAGTACGGCCTTGCCCCTGCGCTGACTCAAACAGCGTGTTAAATGCCGTTTTCGCATGCTGCACAATCAAACCAATTATGAGGTGCCCATCATCAAGACGTGCTGGGCGAAGAGTAAAACCAGTTGCCATTTAGAAACCACTTACAACCGGTAGCCCAGGATATGAAAAAGCGACTTTAAAAGTCACAAGGCGTATAAACCCACACCGAAAGAATTCCTGCACAAAAACATATCGGGTAGCTAGTCGCTACCCGATATAAATTCCGTATTTAGTCAAGTTGATAGCCAACACAACGTAACAGAATTACATAGGTCTCCAGACCGATACCCATGCCGTGCTCCAGATGATGCACAGTCGACACACTAATACCTGTTTGTGCACGAACTTCTTCGTGGGTCAGGCCTGCTGCCAGACGCTTCTTTTTGAAATCCTGACCTAGACGTGCGAGTTCGTCACGCGCATATTTTTGCTCTTCGATCTTGGTTTTGTTTTTTCTCATTGCCATGGTTAATTCTCCAGCTAATATAAATTTACCGGCACGTTTTTAACAACATACTCGGCGTGTGTCTGCATTGTCATAAATGATGGCATGACTATCCAAGCGTCTCAGATATGAGACATAAGAAATAACAGCCTTTATCGCACATGAGGAAAATGCAACCCATTGATTTACATGGATTTATAATACGGCACCAGATGGCACTATAAATACATCGTTATAAACGACTGATTGTTAAACTTTGTAAACTATTGTCACATTCAAAAATCAGTGAACAACCGAAGATTTATATGAGTCATCAAGAGAAATATAAGATGGTGCCCGGGGCCGGAATCGAACCGGCACGAGGTTGCCCTCGAGGGATTTTAAGTCCATTAAGTTGCACCACAGTGATGCACATACTACTACACAAATCAGGAGGTTATATTCTGGGGCTACTCACTGAAACACTGTGTTTCACAATAAATGTGGACAATTTGTGGCCATCTTTGGCTAGTTGATTTGCTGCTCACCAAATGCAGACGGATCGTAGCTTAGAACATCTACATGTCTATTGATTAACGAGGATAGATCTAGATTATCAAAGAGTGCATATTTCTCAGCTAAAGGCTTGAAATTTATTCCGTGCTCTGAATTACCATTGTAGAAGAGCATTGCTAACTCAGGGTTGGATAGCTGAGCCCTGAAAATGCCCGTGTACTCTTTTTTGTTAGCTACATTACTCTCATCGATAAATTTCATAATTCTGTAAATAAATCGAAAATAATGAGCCAGATCTGAATTGTATTTCTGGAATGCCGCCTCATAAGAGCTTGAGATACGTTCATTGTACGCTATGTCGCCATTTTGACCCGCAAAGTGATTCCTTAGGAACTTATAAATAAATGCAATTGAGTCCCTTCCAGCCTCTATAGTGCTGCCTCCGCCCTTTTTACGCATATCAATATCTTTAACTATCTCGTGATGCAGCGAAAACATACTAAAAAGCCGATTTTCAAAATTCTGTAGTTCTAGAGCTTCACTTTGCTTGTTTAAAGCGACAGCTGAGTTTTCTAACTCTCTTGATGAATTCCTTAACTCGATTGTTTGAAGCTTAAGAGTTAACAGCAGTGCTATTAATGCCAGAAATGCATACGAAGCGCCTAATACACCACCGATATAATCACCAAAAGCTCCCCAATCAGAGGATTTTTCTGAAAGGTCGGAGTTAAAGAAATGAGTAATGTAAAAAGTTAGAGCTATAACAGTAATTATCCAAGCCAGATTGGCAATAAATAATATTGGAGGGCCGTCATTTTTCTTACTAGTAGATGCCTGCATAAAGTAATTTGCCCTCTAAACTAGAGTTAGATTTGCTGTAGAGTGGGAGCTTCGCACCCGATCTAATTCAGCATTGATACTTTTGAGCTCTTTATTGAGATATTTAATCACATTTCCTACATCAATCGCAGAAGCATCGTCATTACATGAAAGTATATAGAGGCTATCAAATGCATCTACCAGCTCATCATGACGATCTGAAATTCGTAATAAACTATGTTGAATCGTTCCTTTCAAAGTAATCCAGCAAAATAACTCGTATCAAGGAGCTGACAGACCTGTGGTCTTTCTCAGCCATTTGTTTAAGTTTCTCAGCTTCATCCTCATCTAGCTGGATCGAAACTGTACGCTTACGTGGAGCTTTACCTGGCCCCCGCTGTCCTCTTTTCTTTTTAGCTATATCTGGCATTTATTTTAAATAACTTTTATTTACTGTCAATATCTTTTTTAAATAACTTTCAATAATTCTGCTTAGTATTAAAGAAATATTCAAGTGTTCTTAATAGAACGAGGCACTACTCTACTTCAGTTGATATGTATTTCTTTACGGCAAGGCGAATAACTGAGCTTAAAGTTCTATCATCTCTCTCTGCAATTAATCTAAGTGCGTCCAGGTCTGATCTATCGATCTGTATCGAGGTGGCCACCTTCGATGGATTTTTACCTGGTCCACGTGTTCGTTTCTGCACCGGTTCGTTGATCGGATCAGCCTGTTCCGTACTTCTAGGTTGATTCCCATCTTCAGCCGGAACGGGATTTAGGGCTTTGTATCTAATTGGGTCTTTAATGCGGCCATCTACTACTCCTGCATCATAGACTTCTCTAGCCTTTTCTTTAGATGCCTTACTGAGAAATGCTTTAGCTCTAGTTGCAGACATACCATCTGCCTTCATTGCCTCTATAAGCCTTTTCCGTTCATTTGTAGTTAATTTATTACTTATCATCCATGAAATTTAGCTTATTCCGACTTTATGTCAATATGTTTTGGTATCTATTGGTATATTTTTACACTCCTTAGATTTGGTCATTTGTTTATTTTGGGATTGATTCTTGTCCTCTATGTAAAAACCTTACATGTAACAGTGTGGTTTACTGTGCTGGTATGGAAGTTTTAGTCCCCTTTTTTAAGACGTGTTACAGGCACGTCTTAATGGCAGTGCTGTGCTCCATGGCCTACCTGCAGTACGCCACCGCGCACAGCACTCCTATCAATTCCCGTAGTTTTTTATATTTATCTGATCGTTTATGGTCTATTACTTCGAATAAACAACATTCAAGTGGAATCAACATACCCACCCTTTGTCCACAGCTCTGGCTCTAAAGGAGCGAGCCGCTGTGGACAAAGCATGGATATGTTGAGGTGAGATCAAGGAAGGATTTATGGGGCTACAAAAGCTAGAGGATGGCTGGAAATTAGATATTCGTCCTGGCGGTCGCTATGGAAAGCGCATCAGAAGGACATTCAAAACGAAAAAAGATGCTCAGAGGTTTGAGGCTTGGGCGAAGACACAGGCCACCCAGAAAGAAGACTGGGAACCTCCTGTGCGAGATCCCAGACGATTAAAAGACCTGGTGAAAGAGTGGTATGGCCATCATGGAAAAACCCTGAAGGACGGCAAGAACAGAAAGAAGAAGCTCGACACAATCGCAAACCATTTAGACAATCCTTTGGCCAGAGACATAAAGGCAGAAGTCTTCACTAAGTATCGCTCTCAGAGACTGGATGGCGGTGTCAGCGCAAATACTATGAATCATGAGCTTGCCTACCTGAAGGCCATGTTTAACGAACTGAGACGGATTGGGAAATGGGACAAACCTAACCCTTTGGCGAATACGAGGATGCTGAAGTTCGATGAGAAGGAAATGACTTTCCTCGATGGAAACGAAATTAAAATGCTCCTGGATGAACTCAAGAATCGACGATCATTGGACGCTTACTACATTACTCGGATCTGTTTGGAGACTGGTGCCAGGTGGTCAGAGGCCGAGACATTAAGAGCTGAGAGTGTTCATCCTGACCGGATTGTTTATTCGGGAACCAAGAGTGGAAAGACCAGGACTGTACCGATTAACAAGGAACTACATGACCTGGTTAAACTGAAAGATCGGGGAAGATTATTTAAGCCTTCCTATGAATCATTTAAAGTGTCGATCGACAATTTAGATATTGAATTACCTAAAGGTCAGATGACACATGTATTGAGGCACACATTTGCCAGTCATTTCATTATGAACGGTGGGAATATTTTAACCTTGCAAAAAACGTTAGGCCATTCAACACTTATGATGACAATGAAGTATGCTCATTTAGCACCAAATCATTTAGAAGAAGTGAAAACCTTGAATCCTATTCGTAAAACCACGACCAGTTAAGTCTGATCGTTGAGCACACTACTTCTTACAAGATCTTTGATACGCTTCTTAAGTGTAAGGTTCTTCTTATGCATAAACTTTTTCAAAACAGTTTTTTGCTTTCGTTGCTCTCGAGTTAACCCGGAGTCAGACTCATGGCAAAACAAGGCTTCTTCTAACAATATCTGAAGATTTAACAATAAAAGGTTAGTAATACCGTAAAACTGTATGCACTGACGTTCGACATCATGATCTAATAATTCTTTATTTTTTGTTGGTGCCGAATATATATCATAAACACCCAATTCAAACATGCAACCATACAGAGTTCCATGCAGTGCCTCAGAAGCATCCTCATACAAATACGAAAGATATGGAGACAAGGAAACATTATATTTCTGCTCAACGACTTTCGAGCGAGCATCAATACTAGACTTAGTCCACCTAGGAACTTCACGACCATTGACACTAGTAAACTTTGAAACAGCATCCTGCAATTCATCAGGAAGGCTTTCATGCCAACCATCTTCGGAGAGTTTCAATCTAACTTTACCCTTAACAATAATCTTTCTATCGTATTTCCTAACACCCTTGTTTTTAGAATAGTCAACAAAATTATCTAGCTCTGATTTATCGCTAGCATACAGATAACCGATATTAACGACCTTTTCCAATATTGATCGGCCCACCATGTATGCCTGGCTTAGGAGCTGCGCCTTTAGTAGCAAATCAACAGCCTTACAGTCGAGTGATATCATTCTCCATAGAGGGGCAGTATATGTGGATTGTTCGACATTCATTGAAAACAAACCGATTGATATGCGTTCGCATAAATCAGACAGCTCACTCAATTGCTGAGAAAGATCAGTGATACTATTGCTTTCACTCACAAGAAATAAGAATAAGAAAGTCAGTTATCGAACGACATAATAAGTCGAATCAATTCAAGACTTATAGACATTTAAATTACAATCAAACATCTGCATCAGCTTCTCTATCCTCCCTTTTACTATGAAGATCGTTAATAAACATAATATTACTGTAGATAACGTAAAACACCGACTGTATTTGAAGCAATCCTAGAATAATGACGAATGCTAGCGTCAAATACTTAGCATGAAAGACATACCCTTCGTTGATTAATAGTACACCGAAAACCACCTTCAACAGGTACAAGACCATAATTGCAGTAACGACAAATGCAGAAATCAACACACTACCAACCAATCCCTCTAATCTTTTAGTCTCAGTCAAAGTTTCACTGAAATCAGCATTTTCTATTGTAGAGGGGTTAACTAAACGACTAAGTGCATTAGGGTACAAAAATGCTATCCAGATACCCATTATTGTAAAAACCATAGTTGAGGCTGTCAGCAAGGCTGTCAGATAATCTTTTAAGTCAGAGTATTCGTAATCCATCTCTAAATAATGGAAAACTGAAAGCAGCAGAAAGAATATAGCCACATATACTAATAAGCGAGGCACCATCTTATGCTCTCATCTGTTTCTTTACTGTATCTTTCTTCAAAGGCTTTAAGAGATTTCCGCGCTCTTTATCGATTGCATCTGCAAGCTGAATGGCATTTAACAGAACATCTTTTCTTTCAGGAACTACGATGCTGTCTCTTAACCTATATCGATCAACCCATCTTATGCCTGTGTCTGTAGTAAAGCCTACGTTATCCCAATCATGGGGCTTCCTCCCTTCTATAGCACTTTTCTCTATTATCTCTTTAATCTCTTTAACACTAGGCTTTGCTTCAGCTTTTACCTCTATCCTTCTACTTCTAGACCTTGGTTTTGGCGATAGATACGGAATATAGTCATCAAACTTTTTAACCCATTCGGCTCTTTCATCGTTAGTATTAACTAACACAGTCTCTCTCCTAACAATGTGAGTAACTTTATTTGCCAGTTCCTGCAGTTTACTGCTAGATGTCTTAAGGCTCATTAAACTCATTTTAAAGCGATACATAAATAGAGTTTTATCATCTTCTGTATGAGATATCCGAACAAAGCCTTTCTCAGTATGTTGTTTTTTTCGTTTTGGGTTGTCGACACGATTATTTATGCACGAAATAACATAATCTTCAAAAAGTTGAGCATCAGTTACAGAATGATCAAATTTTATGGACGCAATAGAATTATATTCAGGAATTACCCAGTAGTAACATGGCCTACCCCAAATGACTTTTTTTCCATCATAGTCATTTGTATATTTGACATAAGTCCCATTTCCAGTTTTATTTTCTTCTTCTGCCCCCCATATTGTACCTGCGCCATCTGAATCAGACTTCCAAAGAACAAAAAAATAGTCCCCAGTGTCCTCATTTTTATACACATCGCTACAATAGCATTTAGGCATATTGCGCTTAGCGTTCAACGGATCCCAGGGCAGGGTCGCTGGTAATTTTCGACCTTTAAGCCACCCCATGATGAGCGAAAACGTCTCGTCTACCTCATATCCATGGGTTTTATCTGACCCAACTTTATGAAGTCCACAGTGATCAATCTTAAAAAAGTTAATATGACCTACGTCTGACATATCTACTCCTTAACGCCTGAAAATGAAGGTGTACTATCTTACTATTAATATCAGAATAAGACATAAGAATATAGCGCGAACGCCTCACGCTGCATAACTTGTAGACAGCTCACTCTCGTTAGAGAGTTGAAATAGCTGAATAGCATTCAGTAATCACCTCATTCGAATAACGAGAAGGTTAGCATGTGGACAATATGTGGACGATTAAGAATGGAGCCACACTTCACTAGAACGTAACTCATTGATTTGAATGGTGCCCGGGGCCGGAATCGAACCGGCACGAGGTTGCCCTCGAGGGATTTTAAGTCCCTTGCGTCTACCAATTTCACCACCCGGGCAATACAGAAAAGTACCGAGTTAACTATTTTAGTTGGGTTGCTTCCCAACATTATGCGATCGGTCGCAGAAGCTCTACTGTGTGATCACATTTAAAGAATATGGAGGCTGAGCGCGGAATCGAACCGCGGTCCACGGCTTTGCAGGCCGCTGCATAACCACTCTGCCACCCAGCCAGGATTGCATTGTCATTATAATAAAAAACCCCGGCTTAACCGGGGTTTTGAAATCTGGAGCGGGAAACGAGATTCGAACTCGCGACCCCAACCTTGGCAAGGTTGTGCTCTACCAACTGAGCTATTCCCGCAAACAGGAGCGCGATTGTACAGCGCGTTATCCGCCTGTCAAGCGTCTGTATCACGCATTGCCGGCCATGCGGCAATCAAATAACTGAACATTGACCACAGGGTCAGAACAACCGAGATATACAGCATAATCAATCCCGCGGTGTATGTCGGGAAAATCCGCTTACGCACCTTGTAAGCAATAGTAGTTATCGCCAGCATTTGCGCCGCTGTCTTGAATTTCCCTACCCAGGAGACGGCGACATTGGTGCGCTGACCTATTTCCGCCATCCACTCACGTAGTGCTGAAATCGTGATCTCACGGCCGATAATCACCACTGTTGCCACCATGAATGAAAACGTCGGGTTGTCCTGTAGCAAAACAATCAAGGCGGCAGCAACCATCAGTTTATCCGCCACCGGGTCAAGAAAAGCACCAAAACGTGAAGTTAAATCCAGTTTTCTAGCCAGATAACCATCCAGCCAATCGCTAAACGCCGCAACCATAAAAATAACCGCGGCAATGATTCGAGAATGTTCAAGCGGCAGATAAAAAACCAGTATCAGCACAGGTATGAGTACGATTCGCAGCAGCGTCAGAATTGTTGGGATATTGAGTTTCATTAATGTGAGTGCAGATGCTCGTAAATTTTTCGTGCCAGTGACTGACTGATGCCTTTTATTTGTTGCAAGTCTTCGATACCGGCCCGTTTTATACCATGAATGCCACCCAAAGTACTTGATCAAGGGCCTGTCGCCGTTTTGGCACCAATCCCGGGATTTGCTTCCAACGACCGAAGTGCGGCGGTTTATCGCGCCGCTGTTTATGGCCGGTAACGGCAAAACGATGAGCCTCATCCCGTATCTGCTGTAATAAGTGCAGTGCGGGATGTTGGCTATCCAGTACTTTTTCATGCCAACCATTTTTCTCTACACCTTGTTTATCAACTGATGGCAATATCAAGGTTTCAAAACCCGCTTTACGCGTACTACCTTTAGCAATACCCAGTAATCTAATATCTTGTAACTGTAAACTTTCCAACACTTCTTTTGCTTGTGTTAACTGCCCTTTTCCACCATCGATCAACAAAATATCCGGCAACTTTCCCTCTTCCTCCTGCACACGAGTATATCGCCTCTCTAAAGCTTGCTTCATGGCGGCATAATCATCAGCGGCTGTGATATCAGCAATATTAAAACGACGATAATCAGACTTCACAGCACCCTGATCATTAAACACCACACAGGAGGCAACCGTTGCTTCCCCTGAGCTATGACTGATATCAAAACATTCCATGCGCTGCGGCAGTTCATCAAGTGACAGTGCCTCCTGCAGGGTTCGCAAACGCTGTTGCAAACTATTGCGCGAACTCAGGTAGGTATGCGAACGCCTCCTGAGCATTATGTCAGCGCAATCTGCACCCATCGTGCACGGTCACTGCGTACTTTATTCTTTATAGCGACCTTGCGAGCCGGCCTGCCTGCTCAAGGCTAAACTCATCAATGAGCGCGTCTGTCTTCCAGGTGATGACTCACCACCAGCTCCGGCGGTATCTCATGTGCCAGGTAATACTGTGGCATAAAAGCCTCGAGCACTTCGGCTGCGTGATTCCATGACGCGTATCGCGGATAAAAAACCTTGTTACCCTGCATATTCCGCCGCGATACGAAGACCAGCACGCAGGCCTGCCCGCCCGGTATCGCGCAGGCCACTACATCAGTAGAGACATCCTGTTTGCCCACTGACATACTGTTTTTCCTGTATCTGCCTGCAGATGGCCACCTGGTCGCGGAATAACGCCGCCTGTTCAAACTCCAGCTGTTCAGAGGCCCGCTCCATTTTGGCAACCAGATCATCAATGATCTGAGCCGTCTTACCCTTTAGGAATAATCGTGTGTGTTCTATATCACGCGCATATTCTTCTTTTGATATCAGGCCAACACAGGGGCCACTACAACGCTTGATCTGGTATTGCAGACAAGGGCGACTACGATTTTTGAAATAGCTATCTGTACATTGACGTAGTCGAAAGATCTTGTGCAGTAGATGAATCGATTGCCGCACCGCTCCGGAACTTGGAAATGGCCCGAAGAATGTCCCCTTACGTGATTTCGTTGTGCCACGATAAAGCGATAACCGAGGAAAATCGTTCTGTGTACTAAGGTAGATATAGGGGTAAGTTTTGTCATCTCTGAGTAGAACGTTATAGCGAGGCAGGTATTTCTTGATCAGTGTATCTTCAAGTAATAGCGCTTCACTCTCTGTATGTGTGACTGTGGTTTCTATAGAAGCTATCTGGCCGACCAGTGCCAGTGTTTTACTGTTATGGGCCTTATTGAAATAACTGCTGACACGTTTTTTTAAATGACGTGCCTTACCAACGTAAATGACCTCTCCAGCAGCATTCAACATTCGATAGACACCCGGCCCGGTAGAAACAGTGGCCAGGAATTCACGATGGTCAAAGATGCCATCTTCAACTTTATCGTCGGTTATCGATGCGTCATCCATTCTTGGCTAAATCAGTTCTGCCGCCCGTTCAAAAACCGCTTCAAACATTTCTGTGGTTAATCGACGCGTTTGCGTGTTGTAGCGTGAACAGTGATAAGAATCGAGCAGCACGAGTTCATTGGGTAATAGATGCTCGGCGGCATGAGCAAACTTATATGCACTCAATTTCAATCCCTGAGCTCTCAATACTGCATCATGCGCAATTTTCCCCAGGGCAATGATCACTGCATTATCGGGCAAGTCATTTAGTTCGGCTTGCAGAAAGGAATTACATTGCCTAATTTCACTACCCGTTGGCTTGTTCGCAGGCGGCAGGCATTTAACCGCATTGGTAATCCGGCATCCTTTCATCTGTAAGTCATCGTCCGCAGCAACTGATTCAGGCTTATTTGAAAAACCATATTTATGAAGGGTTTCATACAGCAGAAGACCCGCATGATCACCAGTAAACGGACGCCCACTACGATTCGCTCCATGCATACCTGGTGCTAAACCAACCACAAGCAGACGGGCATCAGTATCTCCGAATGACGGCACTGGCTTACAGAAATAGTCTGGGTACTTTTTCTGGGTATCGCTCAGAAATTGCGACAAGCGACTACAGGCGGTGCATTCAGCATCGTAATGAGATTTTGACATGATGCGCATCATATCTGCATTGCATGCTACTGATCAAAACCATGGCCTTACCGTATCGGTAAGATGGGAAATTAGACGTAGAAGTACGCCAGGGCTAAAGATTCTAAGATCGAGATCAGTTCGGAAATAAAGGTTCGCCTGTAACTGGGACAATGCGAGGGGAAATAATACCTAACAGGATAACTTTGGCGATCGCTTGCTGACGGTTACTGACATTTAATTTACGAATGATATTACGCATATGGAACGTTACTGTGCTCGCTGAAATATCGAGAATGTCTGCCGTCTCTTCAGTCGTTTTACCTTCCGCACTCCAGTAAAGACACTCTTTTTCACGCTCACTCAATTCAACGATTTCCTGTGGCTCATGTTTAACCAGATTACGATCTATCGCTGCCTGCATATGCACTGCGAACAAAGACAAATAAGGCATCATAGCTTCCACATCACTTGCGGTAATACCATTGCGACTATTGCTATAGATAAAGCTCAGAACACCATTACGTTTCAGCCCTGAGTGTATAGGAATACTAACGCCGTCATGGATGCCATGCTGGCTCGCCAGGTGCATAAACCGGATATCATTGGTTGTTTTCAGATAGTTCGAGGCATCTTGCCAAAGCAAGGGCAGATTCTGCTCCATGCAATAACGAAAGATTGGGTCTTCGTCAATCAAGCCATCTTTTCGATATTGCGTCCACCAGGGCACAGGTAAATTATTGACGTGCAGATATTCGGGTGATTGCAAAGATACGGGTATAACAAGTGAATACTGGAAATACTGAAAATCGAGTTCGCCCGTAAACTCACTGGAGATACAGTAAATATCATGCAATGCATCGGCTTCGGCCAGCTGTTTGCTCGCTGAATCCAGTATCATTTGGCATGTTTTTTCTTCACAGACAGACATACTGCAACCAACCATTTAATCAGGTCGCACACAGTACTCTTTTACCTTGAACAAATCAATTATTATAGCTAACTTTTCCGGTGCGTCATCCAGAACGCAATGCCCTAAGCATTTAATTTTGCATCATCAGCAACCAGCATATTAGCCTTATCCTCTTCTAAATCAGGGTTATTTTTCATCACTCGCTGGCTTAGATAGGTCATCAACCACGCTTCCATTTCAGCTTCAATTGCTTCCATATCACCTGATGAAATCGATTCCGCCTTCTCGATATATTGATCGATATCCGCATGTAATTGCTTCGCTACGGCCTCAACACCTGTAAGGCGGCCATAGTGAGTCAAGTACATCTGCTGAGGCTTAAAGCTTAATAGGCGGTCAATTGATTGATGCAATGCATCCGGATCAAACTGCACTGGTGTCGTCGTCGGAAACCCTGTTGTGGTTTCAGCATAATCAAATTCACGATAGGAAATACCAAACGTATCGCCGGTAAATATGCCCTGACTTATCTGATCAACCACGCAAAAGTGATGACGGGCATGGCCGGGCGTATCGATAAAGAGTAACTCACGCCCACGAAAATCCAGGAGAAACTCATCCCCAGCTTCGATGACACGCCCTGCATCGACCGGCAATAAATCACCATAAAGATTTTTGAAGTTTTCTTCGCCATAGACCGCTGAGGCACCAGCAATCAATTTGGAGGGGTCGATCATATGTCGGGCACCATAGGGATGAATCACCAGCTTTGCCTTCGGATAGAGTTGCATGAGCTGCCCCACACCACCAGCATGATCCAGATGCACGTGAGTTGGAATAATGTAGTCGACCTGTCCTTTGCTGTAACCACGCTCTTCTATCAAGGCAGCGATACCCGGCACGTTGGCATTAACACCCGTTTCAATCACGGCAACACCACCGTCCTGCTCCATCAGATAACAGGCGGTCATACGCGGACGCGTATAGCCAGTATCCATCAGAGTGATTCCATGACTAAGATTTTCGAATTCGATTGTTGACATGTTTCTTTCCCTTACAGGGCTCACGATACGGGCATATTAAGGTATTATGCCGGCCTCTCGCTATTGACTGACTTTAAATTATTAATTCTATGGATTTATCAACGCTCACGGCGGTATCACCGATTGATGGCCGCTACGGTTCCAAGACAGCCGACCTTCGTCCAATCTTTAGTGAATATGGACTCATCCATAAACGCGTCACCGTCGAAGTTCGCTGGCTACAGGCACTTTCCAACGAAGCCGGTATCAATGAAGTCCCGGCTTTCAGTGATGAGGCCAATGCGTTTCTGGATAGTATCGTTGAGAATTTTTCCGAAGAAGATGCTCTACGCGTCAAAGAAATTGAGAGCACAACTAACCATGACGTGAAAGCCGTCGAATACCTGTTGAAAGAGAAAATTCAGGATAACGCCGAGCTGCATTCCGTCACTGAATTCCTGCATTTTGCCTGCACCTCGGAAGACATCAACAATCTGTCTCATGCGCTCATGCTGAGCGAAGCGCGCTCGCAGGTCATCCTGCCACAGCTAAACGTGATCATTGAGAAGCTGAGCGAAATGACACAGCAATATGCCGAAGTCCCCATGCTTTGCCGTACTCATGGACAGGCTGCGACACCATCAACGCTGGGCAAGGAACTGGCTAATGTCGTCTATCGACTGACTCGCCAGCGTGATCAATTTAAGGATGTCGATATCCTTGGAAAAATGAACGGTGCCGTCGGTAACTGGAACGCCCATCTGGTGACTTACCCAGATGTTGACTGGCCTGCTTTTTCAACAGGCGTAATCGAATCATTGGGCATCGCAGTCAATCCGCTAACCACACAAATTGAACCGCATGATTACATCGCTGAATACATGGATGCCCTGTCTCGTTACAACACCATCCTGCTCGACCTGTGCCGTGATATGTGGTCTTACATTTCTATTGGCTATTTCAAGCAACGCACGATTGCTGGCGAAGTGGGCTCGTCCACCATGCCGCACAAAGTAAACCCTATCGATTTCGAAAATGCCGAAGGCAATATCGGTATAGCCAATGCGATTTCTGGTCATCTGGCAGCAAAATTACCCGTATCGCGCTGGCAACGTGATCTGACTGATTCAACAGTATTACGTAATCTGGGCGTTGGTATCGCCCATAGCCTGATCGCCTGGCAATCCGCCATGCGTGGACTGAGCAAAGTTGAAGCCAATGTACAACGTCTGGCAGAAGACCTGAATAATAGCTGGGAAGTTCTGGCTGAACCTATTCAGACGGTCATGCGTCGCTATGGCATCGAAAAACCCTATGAAAAATTAAAGGATTTAACTCGCGGCCAGTCGATTAATGCCGAAAGTCTGGCAACGTTTATCGATACATTAGAGCTTCCAGAGAAAGTAAAAGCAGAGTTGAAAGAACTAACACCAGCCACTTATCTGGGAAATGCCACCGCTCAAACCCGACAGGCGTGAACATGTAAAAAATTGTGAAGCAATTCCGATAATCCTTTATCGAAATCGCCACACTTCATACCAAGAAGGACGGGGCGGCCAGCTTAGCTTCTCTCCATATCCCCCTTAAGCGCGTTCCGCCCTTCTTTTGATCAAGCCGGGTTGTGTCTTCTCCCCCTTTGATACAGCCCGGCTCATTCATTCCAGCAGACACCCACTAAAAGGTAATGGAAATAATAGCGCCAATCTGACTATAGATACCAGCACATAATGACCCTCATCAGGCCAGACAAAGAGTTATCCACAACCCTGAATAAGTGAAAATCATCATTAAAACCTCAAGCACTGCTTGAATTAAAATCCAATAACCCACTGATTTTAATGAAGATATTCAAAATATCGCTCTTGTAAAAACCGGCTAACCTGCCGTTTTGTGATTAATTTGGCACTTTTTTTTGCAGAAACTGTCCATACTTATTCGTAACAACTGATTTGCTCCTCCCAGATCAGTCAGGTATTCAAGGGCTGTACTCCTTCCCCCGGGATGCAGCCCTATTTTTTTGCCCTCGCAAAACGCCCGTAAAATACATTAAAGTGCGCTCATGTTGACACATCTAGGCACATTCCCCGTCGAAGACTTCCTGCAACAATACTGGCAACAAAAGCCCTTATTGATTCGGCAAGCCTTCCCCGATTTCAACTCCCCCATCTCTGCCGACGAACTAGCAGGGTTAGCGCTGGAAAGTGAAGTCACTTCTCGCATTGTGCTGGAAAAGGACGGGCAACATCCCTGGGATTGCCGGCATGGGCCATTTGATGAAGAAACCTTCCAGACACTTCCCGAGAGCCACTGGACTCTGCTGGTACAGGATGTTGAAAAACATTTGCCAGAACTTGCCGTCTTACTTGAACCATTTCAGTTTATTCCACGCTGGCGCATTGACGACCTGATGATCAGCTATGCCGCTGACCAGGGCTCAGTCGGGCCACATCTGGACCAATACGATGTCTTTCTATTACAGGCTGAGGGACAGCGTCACTGGCAAATTCAGAACCAGCCCGATACCGAAAACCTGATTGCAGGAATCGACTTACAGATATTAGAAAACTTCGCAGCCGATGAGGACTGGGTACTAAACCCTGGTGATATGCTTTATCTGCCACCAGGCATTGCTCATCATGGTATCGCCCTGGGAGACTGTATGACATTTTCAATCGGCTTTCGCGCACCTACTGCGGCTGAATTACTCAATTCAATGGCGCATGATCTCGCTGAGGTATTTGAGAGTAACCTTCGATTCCAGGATACATTGCTCAATATGCAGAGCGACAGCGGCCAACTTACAGAGCAAAGTATTCAGTCACTCACCGACTTAATGATAGAAGCCATTCATCAACCTGCTTTCGTCCAGGGCGTGATTGCAAAACACCTGTCCGAACCAGCGCCCGTCATGCCTAACTATGAAGTTCATAAAGAAGACTTCGAAACATTCAAACTGCTGCTCACTCAGTCAACATCAATCAACTTTCATCCAGCCTTGCGTATGCTCTATACCGTACAGGAACAGGGTGTCGAATGGTTTGTTGATGGAGAACAGATACCGGCACATACAGCTGATGCAGGCGCCGTCAAAACAATCTGTAATGAATATAAAATTGCGTCAGAGATATTGGCGAATTCGCATTCCCTGTTGGCGCCAGCGTTTAATCTCTATCTAATTGGCGGAATCGAATTTGAAGATTGAGATTCTCCACTGGCAACAGGCCAGGAAGTCAGCCTGCGAAATACGCCGTACTGTCTTTATTAATGAACAGCACGTCCCTGAAGAACTGGAGTGGGACAGCTCCGAAATTGAATCTGAATGCAGGCATGCTCTGGCATGGGATAGTCAAAATCAAGCCGTAGGCTATGCTCGCCTGCTGCCTAATTCACAGATCGGTCGTATGGCAGTGCTGTCTAACTACCGCCGACAGGGTATCGGACATGCCCTGTTAAGCGCGCTTGAGACAGAAGCCCAAAAGCTGGGCATGACTCACATATTTCTTCACGCCCAAACTCATGTCAGAGACTTCTACGTAAACTTTGGCTATGAAGAAACCGGCGATGAATTTGACGAAGTAGATATCCCTCATATTAAAATGATCAAAACGCTATGACCAATAACGAAGACAACACTCAAAGCGAACTGATCCTGGGCGAGAGTAAGCAGGTATTTGAACTCGAAAGCCTGCAGGATAACTCAACCCATGTGATGGGCATGCTTGCGCAGGCAACTCGCCACCTGCGTATATTTTCTCGCGATCTGGATCGGAGGCTGTTTGATAACAGTGACTTTATTGCTGCATGCAAAACACTGGCGCTACGTAGTCATTTTTGCCGAATTGAAATTCTGCTAATGAATTCACGTCAGATCACTGCCCAGGGGCATCGGCTGCTTAATCTGGCACGCGCATTGTCTTCACGTATCGAGATAAGACGTCCGGAAAAGCAGTTTGAAAAACTTCGTCACTTCTCTCTGACGGTGGACGGCCAGGGCTATATCTACCGCACAATCAATGACCGTTACGAAGGCACCGCCAGTTACCATGATCCAAGATATTGCCGGGAGCTAGATAAAGACTTCGATACAATCTGGCAGAGAAGTAATGTCGACCCTGAATTACGAAGCCTTAAAATATAAAACATAAAAACGCGAACTTTTTCACACTGTGTATCCAATCATCGCGTATGGTTCACACATGAATGAGCTTAAGGGATCGGAAATATGATTTTACAGCGCACATTACTTTTATTGTTGTTTGTTACTATTAGCTTGAGTAATACTTGGGCCAACACCTCGGCAGCGGTCGTCCAGGGACTACAAATGCCAGCATGGGTAGAACGAGATGGACAACGCCGTGCACTCACTGCCAATCAGCCCCTGCAGTCTGGCGATAAAATCATTACCGGTAAATCTGCACGTGTATTACTGGCACTGGAAGAAGGTAGCCATATCAAGCTAGGTGAAAATGCCCAGCTAAACCTCGCTGAAGTCCAGGCGCCAGAGCAACCATCTGGCGTGTTTACTGGTCTGGTCGATGTACTCAGTGGCGCTTTTCGTTTTACCACCAGCCTTATCGGCGCAACTAGACAACGTAATATCGATTTTCGTATTGGAACGGTTACGGCGGGGATACGCGGTACCGATATCTGGGGACGCTCGAATAACGAAAAAGATATCGTGTGTTTGATCGAAGGCAAAATTAATGTCGCTTCCGGTAATGACAACTTCGATATGTCTGACCCTCTTAGTTTTTATATCAAACCTAAGAATGCACCCGCAGATCCAGTCTCTCGCGTATCAGAAGAACAGCTGACGCAATGGGCCCAGGAAACAGAATTGCAAAAAGGTTTTGGTGTCGTTCAGGATAATGGCCGATACGCACTTAATATTATGTCCGTACAGTCTTTAAATAATGCTCAGCTCAATCAAAATACGTTAAGCCATGCCGGCTATGCCAGCGAGATTCATGAAGCTAACGTTAGTGGTCAAACATGGTATCGGCTTCGTATCACACACCTGGCTTCGCACGCGGATGCCCGGCAATTAAGCGAGCGATTACAACAGGATATTGCTGTCGGTACACCATGGATATCAACCATGTAATGGACATTTAATACACAGGCATTCTCAATATAGGCCATTCCTGTTATAAACACGCCTGAATCATGTTCTGGCGTAAACATCATTGTGATCGACAACCCATTAAAACGATTTAACAGTTACAGATCATTCATTCTTTGCTGTCTGCTTCTATGCTCACCATTATCTGGCTGGGCAGAAACCGAATATGAAAAAGGCTGGGATAAATTCCAGACCGGCCACTATGAAATTGCACACTCCATCTGGCTACCTCTCGCCGAGGAGGGTGACGGTGATGCCGCACTGGGACTGGCGATTATTTATGAGAACGGCCTGGGCCTCAGTCGCGACATCACAGCTTCGGTAAAGTGGTATCAAATCGCCGCCGATAATAATATTGCCGAGGCACAACATGACCTGGGCATTAAATATTTCAGTGGCACTGGCGTAGAACGCAATCCGCGTAAAGCCTATGAACTCTGGAGACAGGCCGCAGAATCAGGACTGAGTGCAGCTCAGACAAAATTTGCCTTCCTACATATTCAGGGCATGGGCACACGCCAGAACATCCCTGAAGCATTGAAATGGTATCGCCAGGCAGCAACACAGGGCAATACCGAAGCTATGTATAACCTCAGCCTGATGTATCAAAAAGGTACGGGCGTCCGTAAAGACCCACACCAACGTAGACACTGGCTCACCAGAGCATCTGACCTCGGTTATCCGAGAGCACAATATGATCTGGGATTGATGAAGCTGCACGGCAAAGATATCGAGAAAAGTGTCTCAGGTGGCAAACAACTTTTACTAAAAGCAGCGGAGAATGGTTCGGTCGACGCTCAGTACTATCTCGGTACGCTTTATCTAAACGGTCATATCTTGCGCCCTGATCGCGAACTTGCCGTGCAACTACTCGAATCCGCTTCTCGTAAAGGCCATAAAGGCGCGAAACAGGCGCTTGTCGATATTGATTCTCTAGATAAAGGTAACAGCCGTGTCCTTGGCCAGTTACCAAAACAAAAGACGGACGCCAAATTAAAAAAGAAGACGGCACCAGTTACCCGAACAACACCAAAGCCTGCACCTAAGAAAAACAATACTGTAGTGTTAAACGAAAAACTGGCAACGCAATCTCCACCACCGGCCGCACCTAAACCGGCTCCATCAGCGCCGCCTACTGGCCATGACCGTACAGAATGGCTACTGGAGCAAAGTGACGATATTTATACCATTCAACTGCTGGCAACGACCGATAGATTGGGTGCCGTTAAAAGCCGGGCAAAATACCCAGCCTCGATGGACACATTTATTTATCGTTTCAAACGTAAGGGAGAACTCTGGTATGCCGTCGGCGCTGGATTACACGATGATTACAAACAGGCCAAAAACGCAATTAAGCAATTCCCTGCCAAAGTGCGGAAAAATAAACCCTGGGTTCGTAGCCTGAAAGTCCTCAAACCGATTCTATCCCAGTCTCAATAAGGTAATTGCATTCCCCCATATACGAATATGACTGGTTTTTAGGGTGCAGTCATAGGCATAATCCGCGTTTTCGTTAGACAGGAGAGTCTCTCATGCGCATCATTTTGCTCGGTGGGCCCGGTGCTGGTAAAGGTACTCAGGCGACCTACATTAAGGAAAAGTACAATATTCCTCAGATTTCTACGGGCGATATGCTCCGTGCACACGTGAAAGCAGGTACTGAACTCGGTGCTGCTGCAAAGAAAATCATGGACGAAGGTGGTCTTGTTTCCGACGATATCATCATGGGTATGGTTAAAGAACGTATCACTGAAGATGACTGTGCGAACGGTTATCTATTCGATGGTTTCCCGCGCACAATTCCTCAGGCAGACGCCCTGAAAGAAGCTGATGTTGCGGTTGATGCTGTTGTTGAAATTGACGTACCTGATGAAGAAATCGTTAAGCGTATGTCTGGCCGTCGTGCTCACCTGGCTTCTGGCCGTACTTACCACGTTATTTACAACCCACCAAAGGTTGAAGGTAAAGACGACGAAACGGGTGAAGACCTGGTTCAACGTGATGACGATAAAGAAGAAACCGTTCTTGCTCGTCTGAAGGTTTACCATGATCAGACTGAGCCTTTGATCGATTACTACACCTCATTCAGCAACAGCGGTGAAGAAGGTGCTCCAGCATACGTTAAGGTCAACGGTATGGGTAAAGTTGACGAAATCCGTGATCAGATCTTCGGCGGTCTGGACGGATAATCAAACTAAAGTACTAAAAAAGCCGGGACATGTTCCCGGCTTTTTTATGCCTGCCATCTATACCCCGTTGGGTATTTACGACACGTTCCTCATTGGTAAACTCCTGATCATTCAAGTTTTTTCAGGTACCGATATGCCTTATTACGTTTACAAACTATTCCCGAATCGTACGTGTGAGCACGTCAACGATTTCGAGAGCTACAAGGAAGCCCGCGAACTGGCACGCGAAACTCGTGCTAATGTCACCGTGCAGGACAATTGCAATGTCAAAGTCGTGTTTGCCAAAGACAGTAAGGAAGCTGAAACGCTAATTCTGACACCTCGTGAACGCCCTATCCTCATGGAGCACGAGAAGTAAGACCGCAATACGATGGAAGAAAACGAATACCGATCGACCTATAACGAGGTTAATCAGATTCGATGCGCCTTCGAAAAGGCCATATTGTCACGCCGTTGTAGCTGTAGTCAGTCGCATAAATTCTGTCTTGCGGAACGCGAAGGTGTTTCCTGCCAGTCCGCTCTGAAACAGGAACGCTGTCAAACTTTCCTGAAGGCCGCACGCGAGAAGGCCCTGTTTGTCTTTAAGCTCACTCAGTTTGATGGCGTACTACCCCATGCCAAGGAAATACGCGTGCAGATCGGTAGCTTGTCAGGCCTTGCTGAAAGCATGGATTTGAATATTTCAGATGAAATCGAAGATATTGATACATTGCTCAAGGATGGCGAACTGCATTTTGGAAACCTGACAGAAATTCCCTACGACATTCTGATCCGAGCTATTAATAGAATGCAGGCACGCAAGCGCCGCCCACGACGGAAATAGACACAGCAATCCTCAGGTATTGCCTTAAGTTCAGACGATAAATACTTTGTAAAATCTCATCACCCTGTTACGATTGCCAGACATACAAAGCGCATACTTTTATTAGCGTTTAATAATAACGAATTCAATGGCCTAACAGCTATTTACACCAAATTATGGCGATACTGAGCTACGACATTGCCGGCGACCAGATTGATGGTGCCCGAGACTACCAGGAAGATGCTTTCCTCATTACGCATTTGAATAATGCGGAAGATGATCAGCAAGCTCTGGTAATTGTTGCTGATGGCATGGGCGGACACGCTGCGGGCAACGTCGCCAGTAACATGGCTGTACAGGCCTTTAACAAACACGTCTCATCAAACTGGCCAGCTGACGATCCATCTGAAATTCCAGACATACTTCGTACCAGTGTCATTAAAGCTAACGACGCACTAAAAGAAACCGTCGCAGAAACAGCTGCTCTTTCTGGCATGGGCTGCACCATGGTCGGTATCGTTCTCAACGAAGGCAAGGTCTGGTGGGCCAGTGTTGGTGATAGCCATCTTTACCTGATCCGCGACAAAGAAATTTCCAAGCTCAATGCAGACCACAGCTACGGTGGCTTTCTCGATCGCATGGCAGCAGAAGGTAAGCATATTGAAGTAGACCCTTCTCTATCTCGTAATATGCTAATGAGTGCCCTTACCGGTACCGATATTGCTGAAATTGATGTGCCTGCTGAACCCTTTGAATTACAGCCTGAAGACAGTCTGGTTATCGCCAGTGACGGTCTCGACACACTGGTACGCGACGAAATTATCAAACAGGTCGGCTGGGCACCCGATGCTCGACAAACTGCCGGCAAGTTATTAAAAGCTGTCGAAGATGTACAGCGCCCTCGTCAGGACAACACCACAGTCGTTAACGTTCGTACTACAGCCGTTGAGATTCACGCCCAGGCACCTGCAGCTTACCAGTATGGTGATGTTACCGGAGCAGCTTCCGGTGAAGTCGATAGCACAGTTGATGACGATGATTATTCTGCATCCTCTGGTGGTGGTTTCGGGAAAATTGCAGCGGCAATTGCGGTACTTGCGATTGGTGTCGTTGCTGCAGATTTCTTCATGAAGCTCGGGCTTATTTTCCCGCAAGACAAAACACCTATCGTCGCCGAAGCACCAGAAACAACAGATGACGTTGTAGCCGAAGTTGAAGAAGTCGCAGATTCAACTGACAGCGCTGCAGAACCTGAGACAGCTACAGCAGAAGTAACTGAAGAAGCTGCTCCAGTTGTTACCGTCCCAAAAAAACCAAAACATCACTTTGTTAATCCATTTGCTGATAGCTTAAAGAACGGCGCATCCGGCCCAACCATGGTGACTGTGCCTGAAGGCGAGTTCATGATGGGGGCATCCTCACTTTCGGTAAACCTGGATGAACGTCCGCAGCACAAAGTGACTCTGAAAGAATATGCGATCAGCCAACACGAGATCACTTATTCACAATATGAGCGCTTTGCTAAGGCTATGGGCAAACGATCACCAGAACGTTCTGGTGTAAACCCGCAGATACAACCCATTGTCGAAATCAGCTGGCAGGATGCTCAGGACTACGCTTCCTGGCTGAGTCGCATGACCGGCCATAAGTACCACCTCCCAACTGAGGCACAATGGGAGTACGCAGCACGTGCCGGAACTACATTCCCATACTGGTGGGGCCGTGATGCAGGCAGTGGTAATGCACACTGCGCGGGGTGTGGCAGCGGTGCCAATCTACGTAAAGCAGCACCTGTTGGCAGCTTTGAAGCCAATGCCTGGGGCATCTACGATACGTCTGGCAATGTCGCTGAATGGACACAGGATTGCTACAACGCCAATTATGAGGGTGCACCAACTGATGGCTCAGCATGGCATGACGGAGATTGCTCCAAGCGTGTGGTTCGGGGTGGCTCTTTCAGTAATGCGGGAAGCAGTGTCACCAACACTCGTCGCGAGAAATACAGTGCAGGATCAAGGCTGACTCACCTGGGTTTCCGCGTCGTCCGCGAAAAGTAATTCAGTTTACCTCGGCTTATTATTCTTTCGGCGGCAGCCTGGGCGGCCGCATTTCTTCAAATTTGATATTGCTTGATGGCGTGCCTTCCACGTTATTTCCTGACTGCTTAACCCGTTTACCCCTCTGTGGGCGTGAACTTGAAGACGCTTCAATAATATCTTCATGCAGCTGTTCGACATAGGGTAGCTTATAGGCTCTGGGTATCTTGTCCTCCCCTTCTCCCAGATCAATTACCCACATATATATAGCGCCTTCACTGCCTGTCTGCTTACTCGGTTGCTCAATGTATTGTGAAACCAGCTGAAACTCCTCCGGCAAAGGCTCTTCTATCGGCCAACCCAAAACATCCGGCAAGGCCTTCCATGTGACGACATAGAAAACACTACATATAACAATAATTGCGGCTTTCACCTGCCATCGATAATTAGCTTTTAGACTTAGTAATAAAAGAAATAAAACAACCAGAACATATGCAACCGTTAACGCCAATACGATCATGATGGCTCCAGCATATACGGCGTCAGCAGTTTTGGAATTTGATTGATATTGAGCACTTCGCCTTTGCCATCGAGTTTAAAACGCACAAAGGTATGTTCCATATCCTGCTTATCGAAAATAGCTTTGCCGACGAAAACTGTTTTCAACGTTGGGTTCACTTTATCGACAGTTAAAGAGACTTCCAGTGGTTGTTGACTATGCTGGGTGTAGTAATAAGCGTTCACAACATACTCACCACTGATAATGCCGCGCAATGTCACAACTTCCTGATTGATCTGATGCAGCACTTCTTCGCCATTGACCATAATCGTATCGTTGATTTCACCACGGTCATCGCGATCCAGGTGTAACCAGCCGGCATCTTTCTGCAGATAGGAAACCACTTCTCCATGGGGATCTTCAACCCAGACATCAATATCGTCAGCGACATCTTTCGGCCAGGTCAGGGTAATAATGTACTCCGCCTTGAGATTAGCTGAACCCAGCTTGGCCAGTGGATTAACGAACATAATGGTTACCATGAACAACATCGTGAACCCAAGCAATGCATTAAAAAGCAGGTCAGTAAATGGATCGGTATAGTATCCGCGCCTGCGTATCATGGTTTACTTACTCAAATAGGTTTCAATGGTATCGCTGATCATTCCCATTAAACGCCCGGCTCCGCGATCCAGAAAATGATATTGCAAACCGAGCAACATACCTGCGAGTAAACCGGCCAATGTTGTGAATAAGGCGATACGCATACCACCACTCATATCAATCAACATATTCTGAATCGTGCTGATATCGGCATTGTCGATGACAGCGACAGAACCCAGCATAATGATGAAACCAATTACGGTTCCGAGCAATCCTAGCTTGATCATCGTATCCGCGATAAACCAGCCAAAGTCATGATTCGCCGAGATATCTTTTTCCATATTCTCTAGCATCAGACGACTACCTTTGGTCTGCGTACTGCACTGCTGACGCATTAACTGCTTATAAAGTTGTTCATGTAATAAACAGTCCTGAAACTCTGTACCTTTTGAAAGCACTCGACCACTTTCATTAAGCCCCATCTCACCACAATTCTCACGTAATGTTGCTTCGATATATTCGGCTCGATCAATTTCTCTGGACAGGTAAACGACGCGGAATCCAGCTGCGGCTGTCGTAATAATAAAAATGACGATGATGATGGATGAGATATAGCTCTTATCGTGCTCCAGCAGGGCGGCAAACATGCCAAAATCCCAGGCCAGATAAAAACCGAACAAAACCGCGAGCACCACGGCCAGCCACTGCAGGAAAAGTTGATAGGAATATCGAGGCATCGCTGGATTCTACCCCATCACTTTCAAAAGTCTATTTACTCCTCTAATAATCGCCATAACCTGAATCTCAACGACCACCCTGTCGTCAAACCAGATACTGCCGCCCGGATATCACCGTTGCCATCAATAATGAAGCTCGTTGGAACTCCTCGAATACCATACTGTGAAGCAATAGCACCCTCCGGATCATTAATCGTTCGATATTCGGCCTCTTCAACCTTCATAGCCATTTTGACTTCTTCTTTCGAACCCGACTGAATGGCTACAGCGAGAACCTGATAATCCTCGGCCAGAGAAGTCATCATGCCGTGTTCAAATTTACAGATAGGACACCAGGTTGCCCAGAAATATAACAGGACAGGTTTTCCTTGATACTGAGCTAGTGTTGCAGGCCGACCATCGACATCCAGCGCAGAGATCGGCGGCGCTTTACCAACGACAACATCACGCTGTAGCCACAGCTGACCAATTTGCATTGCCATGACAAAGAGTAAAACGTACCCAAAATACTTCAGGATTCGTAGCGATAATTTTTTCCAGCCGGGTGGCTGTTCCTGCGTCTCTGCTTCCATGAGATCATTTTAACCTCAAGCAGAAAACGACACGATCAGTTTTAACGGCCTCCCATGGAAAACCGTTAGCTCATTAATAACCTAATGGTCACTTATCCACCGTGGGCTTCAAATAATTCACATTCTGTGCAGTCTTTAAACTGGTGACAACGTTTCATCATCTTACGAGACAGCAACCAGTATCTCAGCTTCATACCAACTGCGATCAACACCGCACTAATGACTAGTGAATAAATCATCTGCATAACTGCAGCACCCCCCTGATTCAGGTCACCGGCCAGGAAAGCGCCTGCAAAGAACGCAGCGACGGTGATAAGAGAGAGAACGATCTTAGATGGAATATGACGTACCAGAGCAAGCGATAGAATCGCTAATACGGGAACAATCAACGTAGCCTGAGATATCAACACCACCTCAACACCGGATACCGTCATTGAAAAGCCGATCATCATGGGAAATAGCGGGGCAAACATCAGCTTTTCGCTCATGACATTATGAACCCTGAATAATGCTGCGCCCAGAACCAGTACGCTCAATAAAATAATCTCTGACATGACTATTAATCCCAATATCGATCAAATCTAAAAGTGCGCGAATATTAGAAGATTCGATATCGCTAAAACATGACATTAATCAAGTAGACCGATTATCCATGGATTGGAATTTTAATACTCAAAATTGCGTGAAAGTTCTTTTAAACCCCAACTATTACTCGAAACCTAGACCCCATAGCTATCAAACAGTTTTTGTAGGCGTTTTTCGGAACTAGGCTGTCGTGTACCAAGCTCCTGTGCGAACAAAGACACACGCAAACACTCTAGTGCCCATCTTGGTTCGTCCAGTTCGAAGAGCTCATAGCCTTCCTCCAGCCACTGCACACGGGCCTGCTCCATTGCGGTGATGAACGGTTCGATACGAACATAGATTCGAGCATCTCGGCCTGGATCAGCCAGATAACGTTCGCAGCGAATAGCCATTGCCTTCAGGAACCGGGGGTATTCATCCAGCCAGTCATTATGAATGCCCGCAAGAAAACCCTGATAGCTTAGCCAGTAAAGCTGCGTCTCGATGTCTTCGGCAATTTCACTATCTTCGGGTAGCTGCGCGTAATATTCACGAAACGCCTGCCATGCATTGAACGTGTCATCGAGCGTCTTCTTGACTCGCTCTCCCATTGAAATCAGTTCTGCTCTTATAGCATGGCACCAGTCGGCAAACTGTTGTTCATTGCGCGGTAATTCCAGACCATCTGGCACACATCGTTCGAAGCAGTGATAGACCGCCTGAGCGATCAGATCATCACAGAGTGAATGCTCGATCTCAGGCTCGATGTCGTCGTTCACGGGGAATAATGAATAGCCCAGACAATGCTGATTCAGTGACTTGAAGCGTTTCTCAAGTTCTTTACGTTGTGTTGTCAGAGTCAGCCAGGCCAGTCGGAGCCCACCCCAGTAACTCTGTTCCTCTGCCTGCTCAGGGCTATTACATAAACTGAGACTAACGCTATCACCACAATCCCATATCGCGGGATAAAGACTTAGCTGCTGCTTGCCCTGCTTTACATAAACCGATGGTTTTAATTCTCCAAAATCCCAGCTCCTGATGCCTTCTCTTTCATAGTCGCTATCGGGCGTAGCGACCGCTTCAATCTTGCCTTTACCACCCTGCAGGTGTTCCAGGTCACGGCCGGTGGCGACACGCTTACCTTTGGTATTCAGGATATTAAAATTAAATTTCAGATGATCCGATAGTTGTTCGGGTTGCCAGTCTGATATTTGTAGTGGATAACCACTCATCTGTTTCAGTGCATCAGTCAGTTGTTGTAACAGGCTACCCTCGCCTATCTCGATCTTCTCCAGACAGGCTCGTGCGTAGTCTGGCGCAGGCACATAGTGTTTACGAATTTGTTTAGGTAACGTTTTTATCAAGCCGGTTATTTTCTCATCCAGCAAGCCAGGCACCAGCCATTCAAAGTCTTCGTCCGCTAAACCCGATAACAGGATATCCGGCACATCGACTGTTACGCCGTCGACTTCATGGCCGGGACTAAAGTGATAATGTAACGCCAATTCATTACCGCGTAAGTCCAGATGATCAGGGAAGCGTTCATGTGATACGCCAATCGCGTCATGCTGCATCAGCAGCTCGCGAGTCATGAACAATAGTTTCGAATTTTTATGCTCGGCGTCTTTCAGCCATTTATCGAATGTTCTCTGATTGTGAATATCTGCGGGTATGCGTTCATCATAGAAGGCAAAGATCACGTCATCATCCACCAGCACATCCCGGCGACGCTGCCGATGTTCCAGCCCTTCGATATCTTCCAGCAACGCTAGATTGTGTTTCCAGAATTTGGCCTTGGTAATAAAGTCTCGCCCTACCAATGCCTGTTCGATAAAAGCCTGTCGCGCTGAGAACGGGTTGATTGATCCAAAGTTAACGCGTCGATTGGCGATCAACGTTAAGCCATACAGACTGACCGATTCTTTGGCGGTGACATAACCACGCTTTGATGACCACAGTGGTTCGGTATGTTGCCGGCGTAATAAATGCTCACCCGCTGTTTCTATCCATTCCGCTTCGACCTTCGCCACTGTCCGAGCAAAGACCTGGGAGGTTTCAACGATTTCAGCTGCGACAACCCACTCCGGCGTTTTACGTCCTAGTCCGGAACCAGGGAATATTCGGAAATAAGTCTGACGTGCACCCTCATAACTTTTGTCTTCGTCTTTATGGCCTATATGACTGAGTAACCCGCTTAACAGGGCCTGATGTACGGCATCATAGCTGGCGGGCTGTGCATTTGTTTTCAGTCCCATCTCTTTGACGATTCGTGCCAGTTGCTGATGCGTATCACGCCATTCACGCAAACGCAGCCAGGAGAGAAACTGCTTCTTACATAGCTTTCGGAACTGGTTGCCTGACAATGCTTCTCGCTTATCTTGCACAAACTGCCATAGATTCAAGATACTCGAAAAATCGGAATCGGCATCCTTATACAATGCATGCGCCTGATCGGCCTGTTGCTGTTTTTCCAGCGGCCGCTCGCGTGGGTCCTGCGTCTCCAGTGCAGATGCAATGATGAGCATTTCACTCAGACAGCTCTGATCATTGGCTGCCAGCAACATCCGGCCGACACGCGGATCAATCGGCAGTTTTGATAGCTGCTTACCCAATGCCGTCAGTTCATCAAAGTCATCAATCGCTCCCAGCTCGCGTAGCTGACGAATACCGTCGCGGATATAACGAGAATCCGGTGGCTCAATAAATGGGAAGGCTTCGACATTACCGAGATTGAGCGCATGCATCTGCAATATGACTGCGGCGAGGTTGGTACGCAGAATTTCCGGTTCAGTGAACAGTGGGCGTTGATGGTAATCATCATCCGCATACAGTCGATAACACACGCCTGCGCTGACACGCCCACAACGCCCCGCCCGTTGATTGGCGCTCGCCTGTGATATTCGTTCTATTGGCAACTGCTGAATCTTCAGACGATGACTGTAGCGACTGATACGCGCTTTACCCGCATCAATCACATATTTTATTCGCGGTACGGTTAGAGAAGTCTCTGCGATATTGGTTGCCAGTACGATATGCCGTTTACTACCGGGTTTGAAAATTCGATTCTGTTCTGCGTTCGATAAACGCCCAAATAGAGGCAATACTTCGGTCAACCTGAGATTGGCCTTATTCAAGGCGTCCGCAACCTCTCTGATTTCACGCTCCCCTGAAAGGAAGATCAAAATATCGCCACGGTCTCTTCTATCGATTTCTAAAACCGTATCGACAACCGCAGAAACGGCATCTCTATCTTCCTCCTCATCCTCCATCGACATGAGTGGCCGATACTGAATATCAACGGGATAGGTACGGCCTGAAACTTCAATGATGGGTGCATTATTAAAGTGTTTGGAAAACCGTTCCGGATCGATCGTCGCCGACGTAATGATGATTTTTAAATCAGGGCGACGTTGTTGTATATGCCTGAGATAACCAATAAGGAAATCAATATTCAGACTACGCTCATGCGCTTCATCAATAATGATCACTTCATATTGATTCAGAAAGCGATCCTGCTGCGTTTCGGTCAGCAACATACCGTCGGTCATTAATTTGACCAGCGTCTGATCACTACATTGCTCGTCAAAACGAACCTTGTAACCGACCTGCTGCCCGACGTCGCAACCCAGTTCTTCCGCAATCCGATTACAGACGGCGCGCGCCGCAATTCGGCGCGGCTGGGTATGACCAATCATGCCTTTCACACCATAGCCCAGTTCGAGACATATTTTCGGCAGCTGCGTAGTCTTACCCGACCCCGTTTCACCGCACAGAATCACGACCTGATTTTCCTGAATCAGTTTCTGGATGTCGGCATGCCGTGCTGAGACGGGCAGTTCTTCCGGATATTCAACTTCTGGGACATTGAGTTGACGGCGCTTTAAGCGATCTTGTGAATTCTGAAAACGGCTCATCAGGCGCTGTTCAATCTGATCGACTTGCTGGCCTTTTTCGCGTCGCTGACGTATCTTGCGAACACCCTGAGACAGAGCCCCGCGATCAGTCAGCATGCACTGATCGAGCTGAGACTCGATGTCTTTCAGAGTTGGCTTTAAGTCGGACGACATGAATTAATCTAAACAGATAGGTATTGAAATTCGCTCATATGAGTACAAATCAAGGCAAAAATGATCGAAAAAGCGGAGTTTACAATTAGTAAATGAGCATTTTGAGATCATTTTTAACGCCGAGTTGTGCCATATGAGTGGATTTCAAAGAGGAGCGCATCATAACAAACACCTCACAAGCTAGTCTGAATCTCGATCAGGATATTCAGTACACGGTTCGCCGCAGTAGCCGTGCCAAGCATATGCGCATCAATGCCCGCAAAGATAAAGGTATCGAGGTCGTCCTGCCGCAGCGCATGGCCTTCAAGCATGTAGAACCCTTCGTACAGCAACATCGTCACTGGATAGCAGAGCAGGTTGAAAAACTGGGCCTGAATCAACCTGTGGTATTACCAGACACCGTCGAGTTAGCAGCGATACAGGAAACCTGGCGAATCCAGTACGAATTCGGCACAGGCAAAACCTGGCGAAGCCTTGGACGAGGAAACAATCTCCTGACGATTCGTGGGCCTGACTCGGATACCACAGCCTGCATCAAGACCATGAACCGCTGGTTGAGAAAGCAGGCCCAGAAATTTCTGCCCGACCTGCTGTACGACATAAGTCAGCGTTGCCAACTACCGTATAAAAAAGTGACGCTTCGCACCCAACGCAGTCGCTGGGGTAGTTGCTCATCACAGGGAAACATCAATCTGAATGACCGCCTGATGTTATTGCCATTTGGATACGTTGAATATGTCTTAATCCATGAACTATGCCATACCCGACATCTCAATCACTCCAGCGACTTCTGGTCGCTTGTCTCTCGTTTTAGCCCAGATTATCGTCTGCTGGATAAACAGCTAAAACACGAGCAACAAAACTTACCGAGCTGGGTTTAACTATGGACATTCTTACACAAGGTATCGCTGGTGCTGTCCTCGCTCAGGCCGGCGCGAAAAAAGAACATAAGGGCGTGGCAACCCTGATCGGCTTTCTTGCTGGACTGCTACCCGATGCCGACATACTTATCCGTTCATCGGATGACCCACTCCTCACCCTGGAATTTCACCGGCAGTTCACCCACTCACTGATTTTTATTCCCTTCGGCGCTCTTATCGCCGCCAGTGTGCTCTGGCCGGCACTACGAAAACACCTGTCTTTCCAGCAAACCTATATCTTCAGCATTCTAGGATATAGCGTGGGTGGCATACTTGATGCCTGTACCAGCTTCGGCACTCAGCTACTCTGGCCGTTTAGCGATGAACGTATTGCGTGGAATTTGATCGCCGTCGTTGACCCCGTGTTCACACTAGGGTTATTGATCTTACTCATCATAGGCTGGCGGTCTCGATTACCCAGCTACCCACTGCTCGCTATCGGATTTGCCTGTAGTTATCTTCTACTCGCCTATGCACAACAACAAACCGCGTATAAGACACAGCAGGAACTGATTGCAGCA
>CALODD010000038.1:0-11437 GCA_942491945.1 uncultured Gammaproteobacteria bacterium
ATCGCCATGTTCAACAGCATGTAGATGGCAATTTTCGATATGCTGGTATTGTTCCGAAAGTGCCGTAAGTTCGAAGTAATGGGTGGCAAATAACGTAAATGCCCGTAAACGTGTTGCCAAATCAATTGCGCAGGCCCAGGCCAGTGATAGCCCATCATAGGTGCTGGTTCCACGGCCAATTTCGTCCATAAGAACTAGCGAGTTTTCCGTCGCGTTATTCAGAATGCTGGCGGTCTCAGTCATTTCCACCATGAAGGTCGAGCGCCCGCTAGCCAGGTCGTCCTGTGCACCGATACGAGTAAAAATACGGTCAACAGGGCCAATGGTTAGCGAACGGGCTGGAACGTAACTACCCGTGTACGATAATAGCGCGATCAACGCGGTTTGGCGCATGTAGGTGGATTTTCCGCCCATGTTCGGGCCCGTTATCAACAGCATGCGTTGTTCGTTATCGAGCTGGGTATCATTGGCAATAAAATCAGTGCTTAGAGCCTGCTTGATAACAGGATGCCAGCCCTGGGTAATTTGAATGCCTGGCTCATCAGAAAATTCTGGTTTGGACAGACTTAATGTTTGCGCGCGTTCAGCCATATTCGCTAGTACATCGAGAGTGGCGAGTGCCGATGCTAATTGCTGTAGTTTATTCAGATGCGGTTGCAGCCAGTCCAGTAATTGATCGTATAAATATTTTTCACGTGCCAATGCTCGTTCGCGGCTGGAAAGTACCTTGTCTTCAAATTCTTTTAGTTCTGGCGTGATAAAGCGTTCAACTGCTTTAAGTGTCTGGCGACGAATATAATGTGTCGGTGCCTGTTCGCTCTGCAGGCGGCTGAGTTCAATATAGTAGCCATGTACCCTGTTGTAACCGAACTTAAGAGAGGGGATACTCGTGTTCTCACGTTCGCGGACTTCCATATCAACCAGCACCTGATCCGCGTTGTCACGTATCGCTCGTAGTTCATCCAGTTCGGAGTCATAACTATCGGCTATCACACCTCCATCACGTATCAACATAGGAGGTTGCTCTATAATTGCCTGACTTAGCTGTGAGACAATTTCTTCCAGTGGTTGTATATGTGCGAGATGATCATTGAGTTGATGTAGGTCGAGGTCATGGATCACACCCTGCAGCACGGGGAGTATTTGAAGACTGTCTCGTAGTGTTGAAAGGTCGCGTGGCCGCGCAGATTTTAGTGCGATTCTACTCAGTATGCGTTCGATATCCCCGAGGCTTCTTAAATAATCCTGCAGTTCGGTGTTCCGGCCGGAAGTGATCAGCTGATCCAGACAGGCATGACGTTGCTGTAATACATGGATATTACGAATGGGTTGCGATAACCATTGTTTGATTAGTCGGCCACCCATAGCTGTTACCGTATGGTCGATGACCTGTAACAGCGTATTGTCACGATCACCCTGCAGATTATGGCTGATTTCCAGGTTACGCCGCGTCGCGGCATCGAGAATTAGATAATCACCTGAATGTTCAACTCGAACACCCTGTAAATGGTTAAGCGTGTTTTTCTGGGTTTCCTGTACGTATTCAAGCAAAGCACCTGCTGCAATTGTGGCGAGGGCTTTATCTTCCATGCCAAAACCGGCGAGGTCTTTTACTTCAAACTGATCACAAAGCAGTCTGACACAGGTGGCATGATCAAAATGCCAGGTCGGTCGTTCCCTGTTCGCGCACTGTGGTGGCAGTGCGCAGTCGATGGATTGGTCTTCCATGCGAAGAAATTCCGCAGGGTGTAGTCGTTCTATCTCTGCTGCCAGCAACAGGGATGATTCGATTTCCTGAACCAGGAAATGTCCCGTACTCAGATCAAGGCTTGCGAGCCCAAACTGATTATCCTGTTGGTAGGTACATACTAATAAGTTCTGCTGACGTTCAGAGAGAAGTGATTCATCTGTTACGGTGCCTGGAGTCACGACTCGAACAACTTTTCGTTCAACGGGGCCTTTGCTGGTGGCAGGGTCACCAATCTGCTCACAGATTGCGATGGATTCGCCCTGACGGATCAATCGTGCAAGATAATTCTCCGCGGCGTGATAAGGCACACCGGCCATCGGTATAGCCTGACCACCCGATTTGCCGCGTTGGGTTAATGTGATGTCGAGAAGGCGAGCGGCCTTGCGTGCGTCGTCGTAGAATAATTCATAAAAGTCACCCATACGATAAAAAACAAGCGTATCGGGATACTCCTGCTTGATCGAAAGATACTGCGCCATGACTGGCGTATGTTGAGTTTGTTTGTCCGCTGTTTTTGGCACGGCGCGTAGTTTACCCAAGGTCGTACTGGCTGTCTGAAACTATTTACGGATTATTTGTTAATAGCGTCGTATTTGTATTGCTAAAAGATGACAGCGTCATTAGAATGCGCCTCCTCTGATGCGGGGTGGAGCAGCTTGGCAGCTCGTCGGGCTCATAACCCGAAGGTCGTAGGTTCAAATCCTACCCCCGCTACCAACTTAAAAACCAGGCGATTTCATCGTCTGGTTTTTTTATGTCTTGAATTTGCCAGTCAATATCAATTTTATCGAATTTTACTGATTCAACTCTGTTTTTAATGATATATAGTATGCAATGTGTCTTAACTAACAATCAGTACTCAAGGGATCAAAATGAATAAAATAAAGCAGTTAGGTCAAGGGATGACGGAATACATCATTATCGTGGCACTAATAGCGATTGCAGCTATAACGATCTATGGCCTGTTTGGTGATACTGTTCGTGGCCAGATGGGTGCTATGACACAGGAGCTAGCGGGGCAGGACGGAACGGGTAACGTGACAGCTGCAGGCACTGCGGGAACCGCTGCTGGTACTGAGGGCGCTAAGTCCAAGAAATTAAATACCTACCAGCAGTAACACTATAGACCAGCCAGGAGGCTGGTCTTCTTCGTTATGGGTACCCTGAGAATTAGGCCGTCGCGTAAGTCTCAGCGAGGTCAGGCAATGGCGTTTGTGGTCATCACTATGGTGGCCGTGATGCTATCTGGTATTTTTCTCTTCAAGGCTGGCAAGCTGACCTCGGAGAAAATGCAGCTGCAAAATGCAGCTGATGCCGTGGCCTATAGTGTTTCTACTCTAGAGGCACGCGATCTCAATTTTAGTTCCTATATGAATCGAGCCATGGTTGCCAATGAAGTGGCGATTGGTCAGTTAGTTGGTCTGGTTTCATGGGCTGATCATCTGGCATCAGTTGGTAAGTATCTCAAGTTTTATAATCATACGTTTCTAATGGCGCCAACTTTAGGTGCTAGCTCTTTTCTGGATGGGATTGCTACTGCATTTACGGCCGTGGGTTCGGCGATCAAAGTCTATCTTCTGGCGTTGCCCGGTATTTCCCGGACGCGTACGCATTTTCTGAGTCGCCTCAATGGCTACTATGGTTATGCTCAAGTCGCTTTTCATGGCACAACCACTATGCTCATGGTGTCGACAATCGAGGATCTGGTACGAAACAATTCACCCGGCGCACAATTATCGGATTTTGGATTCGTGTCCTTATTAGGACATCTGCACAGCTATTCAAATAAATTTACTACGACGTTTAACCCGCAAAGTCGTACCCTGGTGAATAAAGGTGGTTATGAGCGTTTTGCTGCAATGGTTGATGCATCGACCGACCCCTTTACACGAAAGCGCGGCTTTCAGGCGAGCGTTCCTGGGTTTCCCCAGACGCAGTGTGTTGATATTACGGGTGCTTTAAGACCGTTTATGCCTGGAATTGTTTTGACGCTACTAGATTCGGCCTTGCCAAAGGGGTGTGTTGATATCGATATGCGCCTCGATCGTCTCGGTGGCTCAGAACTTCGCTATCTGGCGAAAATTGGTGCGCCGGATGTTGAGGTTACAGGTGGTATCAATGTTGATATTTCAGGTGGGTTCGATCCCGGATTTACTGGCGGAGTAGACCTGGGTCTAACAGGCGGGATTACAGGTAGTATTGATCCGGGCATCACTGTGGATCCGAGTTTAGGCGGTAGTGTCACACCTCCTGCGCTCAGTACCTGTACTCTGGTGCCTTATCCCGGTCTGCGCTGTCCGAAAGGTCATGGTGATCGCTATAACTGGTCTGCTGCAGATAACACGGCATTTAATCTTGATCTGACCTTTACTGTTGATTTTCCTCGCTGGATTAATAAATTTGGTGTTTCTGATATCAGGCTAGACTTACCTGCACTGGGAGCTCCGTTTGCATCAGGTGTCGCTGAGAATGGTTTGGCGGGATTTAGTGGTGTGCCATTCGCTATCAGTCTGGATGCGCAACCAAAATCTCTGGGCGGGCCGGTGCCAGCCGATGCTTATGGCGGTGCGCCAAATAGTCTTGCGCCATGGATGTTCAAGTACGGGGTGAAACCTAAAATCAAGGTCGATCCACCTACGCCCGATGCGGTTACCAAAGTGATTGTGGATGATGATGCTGATCCAATAAATGTGGCAGGTAATATCTGGCAATTCAATGGTGCTAGTACGCATATAAATAAGTTGTTGAATATTGGTCGGGCCGGTTACGAAGGTTTGCCGCAATATACGGATGTGACTAAGACTTCACCGGGCTGGGGCTATGAGGCACCATATTTCATCGCGGGACTGACGAAGTCGATTAGCCGCGTCAACAATACTGATCCGACCTCTCCCGATTATCGCGCTGGCAGTGCAACTTTACCGACAGGACGTTTAGCTTTGACGGATGCCGCAGCCGATAATGAAATCGCGGCGGTTGCAAAATCAGAAGTTTATTTTCTAAGACCAACCGATAGTGCAATGGCTGCTTTTCACCGTACTGATGGTAAGAAAGAAGCAGCCAGTGCCTTCAATCCGTATTGGCAGGCTCGTCTTGTTGATACGTCGTATGCCGATCGAGTTGTTGGGTTATTGTTACAGCAGCAGCAAGCCTGGGATCCAGCTTTAGCAACTCGTGCATTGCCGCAGCCAATCACCCCATTGACGACTTACGTACAATGAAGCGGCCGCACCAAAATAAGCAGTCTGGGCAGGCGATGACGGAATTTACGGTTGCGCTGGCAGCGTTAGTGCCAATCCTGTTGTTGTTTCCAATGATGGGAAAATATACTGATATTAAACATGCCAGCATACAGGCTGCGAGGTATGAGGCCTGGGAATATACAGCCTGGTATGCGGACAATGGTGATCGGCCTCAGGGTTATACCAAATACCAGCCGGTGAAATCACTCCGTGACACCAATCGAGAAGCACGTAAGCGATTCATGTCGAATACCAGCCTGGGTCTTGCTGCGAATGATCGAGAAGGATGGGATGCGGCAAATCGAAACCCATTATGGATGAGTCATAATAGTTTGCCGCTATACACGGCTGCTACAGAGAATGGTTCCAGGCAAAGTGATTCAGGAAAGGTCCCAGATGTCAGCGGTAAAACTATAAGCCGTACCTTATCGAATGTTGATAACTATTTTAAGGCGATGCAACAGGAAGTCGGGTTGCTCTCTGCTGCGGCAAAGCCTGCTCCATTTACGGCTATACGGGATAAAGGCTATTTCGTGTCAAATATCCAGTTGCCTGTTAATGCTTCAAGTGCCTATGCGCCAAAAGCGGCTTTTCGCTCCAGTGGTACAGCTGAGCTACCCGATACACTATTTTTCTCAGCACAAGCTGCTGTGCTCGCAGACGGCTGGAATTCTGGAGGGCGGGAATATAGCTATGAACAATCGAAACGACTATCGACTACGCCATTGTTGAAAGATGCGTCGATGCGGTTTTTGCAGGACAAGGTTGGAGGAATATTGCCGACACCTGAATTAAGTTCAGACCAGTTGAAATGGGGTTATATGAAGCCTGATGTAGTTCATCCAGACCGTCTGTCATCAACAGGTAAACATACCTGTGGCGATGGTTACTTACCGACGCTTTGGAGAGACCACGGTATTTGTTCCTACGTGCCATGAAGATACTCAATACATCCAAACTTTTAGATCTGACGTGCTACGCACTGATTTTTATATCAGTGCTTATGAGCACGTCTGTGTTTGCGTTCAGAGACAAATTTCCGCCACCACCGAAAGCACAGGTTACCTGGGTATCCAAAGACATGATGCTAAACGGATTGCCAATGGCAGTGAGACACTTTAGTACATCATTAACACCCGACGGTGTCTTGAGATATTACCGTCAGTTATGGCGTCGGCCTATTGCGCCAGAATTGCCTGGTTACAAAGAGGCTGGAACAGGTGCCTGGCAAGTTATTTCAAGAATTGAAGTCGAAGCAATCCGTACTGTCCAAGTGCAGCCAAATACAAACGGTAAAGGTTCATGGGGTTATCTTGGCGAAACAGATAATTCGCGTGCTGATATTAATCGTATTAAGGATGTCGGTAACAACTTTCCTAAAATGCGCAGTACGCAAGTCATAAATGATCTACATTCAAATGATCCGGGGAAGTCTGGCCGTACTTTACTGTTTACGAATACATTTACGACCAATGCGAATGCCAGTTTTTATCGTAGACATTATACCGATGCGGGTTGGAAGGTATTAATTGATAAACAGACCAATAACACCTGGGTACAAAGTTTTAAGAAAGGCGCGAGTAAGATTAATCTTGTAATCAAGCGTGATGCCGGCGCTACGATGATTGTTGCCAATAAGTCGACCGAGAGTTTTTTTAAATGACTGCTTATGTCATGAATCGATATCGGCAAACTGGACAGGCGATGGCCGAATATACAGTGGTGTTGTTTTTTGGCGTAATGGTATTAGCGACCGGTAATCCTAGCCCAGTAGAACGACTTGCTGCTGTTATCCAGGATAACTGGCGAGGTTATTCTTTCGCATTGTCATTGTCCGATGCGCCAGATGGAATCCCTGCGGGCGTTAACACAGCAGGTCTCGATTATAACTATACTGGCATGCTGACATCGCTTTCTCGTTATGTCGGTACTGACTTGAAACACTGTAAAGAGATACTCGAAGTCTCGCCTGAAGTATTAAAAAATGGGCCGTTGGGATTCGGTGGTAAAACGGCGCCGATAGGACGTTGTGATGTGGTAGCATCGGATGAGGGGGATCTATCTAGTATTGGTGGTGGCGCTAGCGTTGGTACGCCGACGGTAGGAGTTGGTGTCGGCCCGCCAAGTGTTGGTGTCGGTATTACGCCGCCTGGTATTGACCCAGGAGTCACAACGCCCGGTATCGATCCAGAAGTGAGTAAGCCTGGTGGCAGCGTCGGGGTTGGTACGCCCGGGGTCAGCGTTACACGCTAGTAATCATGCATCAATATAAAAGAATGGGGAATCATGGCGATTAAAAATATATCTCTACCAATGTTGGTAGGTGCTGTCGTTATTGGTATTGCTGCGGCATTTATGTCAGTTGTATATCTCAAGTATAAAGAGCGGCAACTAGAGGCCGCTTTAAAAGGTCCCGAGGTGGCAAACATTGCGGTGGTCGTCGCGAGTGCAGATCTGGCGAAAGGTGCAATCTTGAATGGGGGCAATCTAGCAGTCCGAGAAATCCCTGCTGACCTGGTTCACCCGACAGCAATAACCCCTGATAGTTTTGATGCTATCGAAGGCAAATTATTAATACAGCAACTGGCAAAAGGACGTCCCTTATTACGTGAATTTGTTGCCGGTGGTTCGGCGAAAGACTTTTCTGATGTGATCAGCAAAGGACGTCGGGCGGTGACGATTCAGGTCGATGAACTGAACAGCATTGGCGGACATGCACGTCCGGGTAATCATATTGATATCTATGCACTTTTACCGGGTGCTCTGAAACTCCAGGGTATTCAGGGTCTGGGTAGCAATCTGGCCGGCGCCGCTAAATCTGCATTGCAGGCGGCTGCCCAGGGGAAGTTAGTGGTTCCTGTATTACAGGATGTCCAGGTGTTGGCAACTGGCGATAGTACACATGGAGAATATGAAGAAAAGTATTCTTATGCGGCATTAAACCGAGTTAACCAGCAGACAAGTTATACCACTGTCACATTAAATCTTACGCCAATGCAGGCCTCGCTATTAGCTCAGGCCGTTGAATATGGTGATCTGTTAACCATGCTTAGAAATCGTGGTGATCGGAGTATGGCTGATTTTGCTGAGATATCGCCCGCAAGCCTGTTTAGTAATGCGAAACGCATGAAAGCAGAGGCTGCACGCAACAAGGAAGTGAAAATCAATACTGATGGGCTTAAGGAAGTTGCACCGGGTGTATTTGAAACGGCTGACGGTCGCGTTGTGACCGCAAATGGTAAAGAGCTGGTTGGTATGAGCGTGAATGCCGATGGCCAATTAGTGACGAGTACTGGCGAGATTGTCCAGCCCGACAATCTCGTGGTAAATGCGGATGGATCGGTAACTACGGCTGATGGTAAAGCAATTGCGGGTGTAACAGCGGAAGCTTTGACGATTTCTAGTAATGGTGATGTCCTGGGTAGTGACGGCAAAGTAATAGCAGGCGTATCGGCAAACACTAAAGGTATGAAAGAGATCGCACCGGGAATTTTTGAAACGGCCGATGGCAAAGTAGTAACAGCAGATGGCAAAGAACTGGTCGGTATGTCCGTCAATGCCGATGGAAAGCTTGTAACGTCAACTGGTGAAGTGATCGACGCCGATAATATTATTGTCGGGAAAGATGGTTCTGTTATGACAGCCGACGGTAAAGAGATTGCCGGGGTAACGACACGGGAACTCATTAACGATGCATTGAATAATGTGTTTGATACAGTGCCAAGCACAATTGAATTCCTGGCAGGTGGCAACAGTAAGGGTGGAGTCGCAATACCGAGTGTTTTGCCGGTTATTGGAATTGATGAGCAAGGAAATGATAGTGCTGACGAAGCCGGAAGTAAGCAGGAGATAGGACAATGAGAAATACAATGACGACGCTGATGCAGTTTAATCGTTTGTTCGTATCGACCTTTCTTTTATTGGCGGTAGCGTCCTCAGCGTTTTCCTCAGATGTGCTTAATTTTTACAAGGGTGATGTCCGTGTTTTAAAGGTAAAGCCAGTTGAACGAGTTGCAGTAGGCAACGGTAAGCTGTTGTCCACTTCCATTACGACATCAGGCCAGTTAATTATTCTTGCTGAAGGTGTCGGTGATACCGCGATACATCTGTGGCATCGAGATGGCACGGAAAAAGATATCAAGGTCTTTATCAATAATTCAAACTCAGGCCGAACTAGCACGGAAGTCGCGGAATTATTAAATGATATAGAAGGCGTGAATATCCGTACCGTTGGTGGTCGAACGGTATTAGAAGGTGAACTGGATGAACGACAGAAACCTATTATCGAGGCAATTACCAAAGTCTATCCAGATATTGTCGATTTAACTGTCGTACCACAGGTTTCTAAAGATCGTATGATCTATATGAATGTGCAGCTGACAGAATTTAATAAACGCGATCTGGAAAATCTTGGTGTAGCCTGGGACACAACGGTAAGAGGGCCAACGGCGGCATTTGCTTCAGAAAGCAACCGTGGTCAGCAAACAAGCGTTTTACAGGGCACAGGCGTTCCGACAGCGTTGTCCGGTGGCACGGCGACGAATGCCATACGTTCGTTTGGATATTTTGGTATCGCGGCTGAAATTACTTCACGGTTGAATTTTCTGGTGACAGATGGTGATGCGATTATTCTTGCTGAGCCAAGGTTATCCGCTCGTTCAGGTGGCGAAGCTGAATTTCTTGCCGGTGGTGAGGTGCCTATTCCGACAACGAATACCACAGGCCAGTCAAATGTCGAGTTTAAAGAATTTGGAATAATCTTAAATATTAAGCCGGTTGCAGACTCTGAGGGTAATATTATTGCCAAAGTCGAAACGGAAATTAGCACGGTTGATAACGCGCTGGCTGTTAATGGTATCCCTGGTTTTCGTACGCGTAAGACCAGCGCAGACATCAGTTTACGTGATGGTGAAACACTCGTTATCTCGGGTCTAGTGAATTCTGAATTATCTAAAACCGTATCTAAAGTTAAATGGCTTGGCGACATTCCCATCCTTGGTCCTTTATTCCGTTCAACGAACTTTGAACAGAATAAGAGTGAACTGGTTATCTTTGTAACGCCGAATATTGTGGATGCCAATTCACAACAAAACGCCGATGAGATTGCGCGTCGAGATACGATGTTGAGCAATTTCAAGCAAGGCGTTGGTAGTGACGCGAATATTCTGGATTAATTATGTTTGATGTCATCGTAAGAAATAAGCAGGGGCAGCGGATTCAGAAAGAACGCTGCGTTGGTAGTCGTTGCACGATCGGTAAGGCTCGAGACAATCTGGTTCAGATTAAAGGCTGGTCAGTTTCGGGTGTTCATGCTGCCCTGGAACAGACGAATGATGGTATTTTCATCACTGATCAGGATACAGGCAGTCTTAAAGTTAATGGCAATGTTATCGGTGGTCGTTACGGGCCATTGAGATCGACAGACTTCATTCAGATTTCGGACTATAAAATCAATGTTGGCTGGGATGAAGAGTCTGAAAGCGGAGGAGATGATGCCGGTGTCGATGTAAAAACCATGATTGGCGTTCGACCTCATTCAGAAATTAAATCGGACACGACAATACTTCGAGAATCAAAATTCCTCTGGCGCAATAAAGTCCACGAAGAACTGCTCGGCATGATGGATTTACGACGTACCGATGTCGCTAGCATGGATGAAGCAGAACTTCGAAAATCCATTGGCGAAATGGTCGATGAAATTATCAAAGGTATGGCGTCCACACTGCCTGCCGAAGTTAGTGCTGAACAACTCGCTAAAGAGGTTTTAGATGAAGCGGTTGGCCTGGGACCAATAGAAGAATTGCTGGCTGATGATAGCGTCACTGAAATCATGGTTAATCGTTATGATGACATATATCTGGAACGATCCGGTAAGTTATCTAAGTCAGATATTACATTCAGTAGTGATAATGCGGTGATGTCTGCGATTGAACGAATCGTATCTCCGCTAGGTCGACGTATTGACGAGTCATCGCCGATGGTTGATGCGCGCTTAAAAGATGGCTCACGTGTGAACGCAATTATTCCACCGTTGGCGTTACGTGGTCCATGTATCACCATTCGTAAGTTCTCTAAAACCAAGTTAACGGATGAAGATTACATCAAGTTTGGTGCACTGAATCAGAATATGGTGTCGTTCTTAAAGATGGCAGTTAAACAGCGTAAGAACATCATTATTTCGGGTGGTACAGGTAGCGGTAAGACAACCCTGTTAAATATTCTGTCGAATTTTATTCCGTCCAGTGAACGTATTATCACCGTTGAGGATGCTGCAGAACTCCAGTTGTCCCAGCCGCATCTGGTATCGCTCGAATCACGTCCGGCAAACCTTGAAGGCAAAGGTGCAATCCCAATTCGCGACCTGGTAAAGAACTGTTTGCGTATGCGACCTGATCGTATTGTGGTTGGTGAGTGTCGTGGCGGTGAGGCGCTGGATATGTTGCAG
>CALODD010000039.1:0-49203 GCA_942491945.1 uncultured Gammaproteobacteria bacterium
GGCCAGCGACTCGAGATGGCTCGACCTGCCAGGAGAAACGCTCGGCCATGCGCGAAACCAGGGCCTCGCGCACCTCGGTGACAGGGGAACGACGTGGTAGCCGAGGTCGTGTGTCGACGAGGTCCCGGATGGCACGATGGACGGGCGGCGCCACCGGGAAGTCCATGTCGGCGACCCAGGCCGGCAGGACGTCTTCGCCGAAGAGAGCCGCCACTTGACCCCGCTAGAGCGGTGCAGCTCCCGTGGCACTCAGCGAATCTGATCGCTCGCCGGATCGCGTTGGCGCCCGTTCCATGTCGGCATCTTCGTTCGTGGGGACAGTTCCTTCCATCGTTTCCGCTGCGAGTCATAGCGGAAGAACATGGAAAGAACATCCTCACGACGAAGACACGGGAAGAGCGTCCCCCTCCGATGCCAAAGGGTTTCGGAGGGCTGCCAGTCGGGTCGGATCCGCGAAGCTCCCTGGAGACCAAGGGGGGATCGCTCGTGGCGCAATCGATGGCAGCGGGAGCCTGAAGGCTACTCGTGGCCGCCTCGGCCGTCTCGATGATGGCTGCGGCGGGCGCTGCCGAGCTGGAGTGGCTGCGCTTCCCGCTCGGAGCGAGGGTCGCTTCGCGGTGCAGCTTCCCGGAAAGCCCCGAGGAGATCCGCGACACGCGCGTCACGCTGGGGGGCATCGTCCACTGGTCCGAATACCTGGCAAGGCGAGGCGCGACGGAGTTCCGCGTGGAGCACCACGACCTCCCCCTGGCTCGCGAAGTTCCTGCTCTCCGGCGACTCGCTCCTGGAGCGCGCCAAGGACGGCCTCGTCGAGGATGAGCACGGGCAGGAGCTGAGCGGCGCGGTGGTCTCGCTGCAGGGGTATCCGGCGCGCGAGGTTCTGTTCCAGGTGCCGGTCGAGCCTGACCTCGCCGGCCACGCGCTCCTCGTCCTGGTGGGAGGCCGCCTGTACGTCGTGGTGGCGCTGGGTCCGCAGGCGGAGCGCGATGCCTCCGCGCGCGAACGCTTCTTCCAGTTCCGTCGAGGTCTGGGCGCTCTTGTCAGACTCGGGCAGCGCCGAGCCACTCCCTCGCCTCGCCCATCTCCCGGAACACGTGGAATGTGGCCTGCGAGTCGGTGCGGAACGCCTGCTACATGCGTGCGATGCCGTAGGCGACGTCGCTCGACGCCACGAAGGCGATCTTTGCCCCCTCGGGCGCCCGCTCGGCGTCCCGAAAGGTCGCGGCGACGCGGCGCAGCGAAGCGGTCGACGCCTCCGGCACCTGGACCGCGCGCCCGTCGATCAGCTCGTGATAGCCCCGCGGAATCTCGGAATCCGTGGTCGCCGCCTTCGCGTATTCGAGAAGGTCCTCGTCGGTGACGACCCCGCGCATCTCGACGAAGAGCACGTTCAGCGAGGCGTCGAAGCGGTATGTGATCGGCATCGAGAAGCCCGCACTCCTCGAACGGCACCGGGCCATGGTAGTCGCTGGCGCCCGCATGCGCCGGGAGTCGCCCCTCAGATGCCCAGCCGGCTCAGCACGTCGGCGAACCTGCCCACCAGCTCGGTCAGAGTGGGGTGTGACTTCTCGAAGTGGCTCGTGGTCTCCCGCAGCCGGTCGATCAGGGACTCGCCCGCCTCGGCTGTCTCGGGCTCGGAGCGCTCGAGGACGGCCTCGATGTCGTGCAACACATCGGTCAGCAGCCCGCGCGCCGCGGCGTCTACCGTCTTGCTGCGGGCCAGCTCCTCGTGGAGCCGTTCGAGATCCTCGCGGAGTCGGTCCTTCTCCATCTGCCTCTCCCGCTCCCCCGTCTTGGTAGGCTAGCCCGCAGCGGGCTCGGCCGCGGCTTTCCGCGCTCGGCGAGCAGCACGCGCACCCCCTCGCCCATCACTTCTGCAGTTTCGCCACCGAGCAGGGCGCAGCCAGATTCGGCGCAGCCATCGGAGATGCCTTTGATCACATCGGTTGCCTGATCCTGAGACAGCTTGCCGGTTGCAAAGTAATCCAGAAAGAAAAGAGGTTCCGCGCCCTGAACAATCACATCGTTGACACACATGGCGACCAGATCGATACCGATGGTGTCGTGCTTGTCCATTTCAAAGGCCAGTTTGAGTTTGGTACCTACGCCATCTGTACCAGATACCAGCACCGGATCGGGGTATTGTGCGGTATCTATGCCGAACAGGCCTCCAAAGCCGCCAACATCGGTGAGAACACCGGGACGCATGGTGGCGCGGGCAAGAGGTTTTATGCGATCAATCAGCGCATTACCGGCATCGATATCGACGCCCGCATCGCGGTAGCTTAGGGAAGGTTTGGTAGCGGTCATGGTGGAATAGCGTTTAGTCAGGAAAACATCAAAAAGGTATTGTACGATAAGCGGCTTGTGGCAGGAATGCCAAACTCCATTAACACTCCAATATCAGGATGTAATTTTGCAATACCGTACTTTTAACAAGCTTTTTTCTGTCTTTGCATGTGTGTTGCTCTCTTGTCTGGCGTTTTCCGCGCATTCGGCACGTGTCGACAACCTCTATGAAGCGATGGTGCCTGTCGAGAGTCAGGATAGTCGCCTGCGTGCAGATGCATTGCGCGGTGTACTGCGTGCCGTTGCTGTGAAAGTCAGCGGACAGAGCGTATTGCCGGCTTATTTTTCAAATTCATCGGTATCTGTACAGCATCTGGTTGAGCAGTTTGGTTATGAGTCCATTGAACGTCGAGATGGGCAGCGGCAGTTACAGTTCTGGGCGAGACTAAGTTCTACTGGGGTTCGACAGATATTGCGTGATCAGGGTTTGCCAATCTGGCCAGAAGAACGGCCAACAACCCTGATCTGGTTGGCGTTACAAGATGCCAATGGTCAACAGGTTATTGCAGAGGGTAGCGATCATTCTGTTATGACGGCGATAAAAGCACTTTCTGATCAGCGCGGTTTACCAGTCGTATTGCCATTAATGGATCTGGCTGAGAGTGCTACAGTCGATTTTACGCGCATTGCAATGATGTCCCCTGAACATCTGGCCGAGGCATCGGAGAAATACGCCAGCCAGTACACATTAATCGGACATGTGCAGCAGGAATCAGACAAGCTTTGGCGAGGCCGCTGGCTAGTCGCAGGCTCCAACGAACCCGAGACAACGCCAGTCGGGGCTCTGGAAGACGTGGTGGCGGCAGCGATTAACCCTTTGGCAACACAGGTCGCGCAGCAGTTTGCGAGTTTTTCTCGGAGTGATAGCCCACAGTATATTGAGGTCACGGTGGATGATATTCGTAGCGCCGATGATTATGCGCGTAGCCTGACTTATCTGGAGTCACTGTCGCTGGTGAGTAAGGCCGATGTGGTGCGTCTGGATAATAAAGGCACACATTTTCGCTTACATACACGGGCTGATATAGCCGCTGTGCTTGGGGTGATTAAAATTGATCGAGTGCTTTATCCAAGGGATGCGATTGACGAACTTATTTATGGCTTGAACCCCTGAAAATTCTACTCATGTGGCACGATACGGCGTTAAAAATAATCTCCCATGTATATACGTTGGGCTCATTTGCTAGTAGCAAACTGCGCTCTTTCGATTATTTTTGCCTTGTCTCGCACTCACATGAGCGAATTTCACTTTTACATTAACTGAATCAATGGTCACTCAATTGCCGCTGGACTTTCGCCTGCGCGATGAGGCGATATTAGACCGTTTCATTGCAGGCTCTAATCAGGAGCTGCTGGCTGAAATACAATCCATTCAAGATAATAATCAAAAGAGCCTGTTTGTCGTCGGTGCTGTCGCCACGGGAAAAACCCATCTGTTACAGGCATCTAGCCGCCTGTTACCGACTAGTATTTATTTGCCTTTGAAAGAAATCGATAAATATTCACCCGATATGTTTGAAGGTTTTGCCGAAGCACAACTTATCTGTCTGGACGATATCGATTGCCTGGCAGGCAATGCAGAGATGGAGCTGGCGCTTTTTAGTTTCATTAATCAGCTGAAAGAGCAGGGTGCCTCGTTTATTTTCAGCGCATCACAGAAAGCTGATCAATGTGGCTTTGGGCTGAAAGATCTGGTTTCTCGCTTGAACGCCTGTATTCCGTATACGATTCATGAGCTAGACGATGAATCGAAACGTCTGCATCTATTTCAGGATGCCGAGGCACGTGGTCTGGTGTTTACTCGAGAAGTGGTTGACTGGATTCTAGTGCATAAACCGCGTGATATGCGGAGTCTGGCCGAGCTGATGAATCTGCTTGATCGGGAGTCGCTGGCTGCGCAACGGCGTATTACTATTCCCTTCCTCAGAGCTACCATTAAGGGATAGCAGTTTACCCCAATCTCTGTGTTGATTCGTATTCTTAACATAAGTTAGGATGCATTCTGAAAACACATAAACACATATAAGAGTCTTTCAGGTCGGATTGATAGCGATATCATGCGGCTAAACCATAATTAAGAAAGACCAGGAAGGGACAATGGCCGAGCACAGAGGTAAATATGTACAACAGAAATACGACTTTTACGAAAGCCGTGTCGCTGATGTTGTTGGGTGGAGCTGTTGCACTCACGTCTCTTAGCGCGCACGCACGCCCACAGAAAACTTTAGCGTATCCAACAGGTGACCTAACCGCAGAACAGATTGTCGATCAGGTCTATTATCTGAATCATTTTTATGGCTTTGATAATCTAAGTATCCATAAGCTAGGTGGGGCATCGGTAACATCTATCGTGAATCGGTCTGAGGATAATCGTCCAAGTACCATGACCGTCGAACGGCATATCAATAATGACTACATTGACGGCAAAACACGTGCACGTGATATCGCATTTTTTCGTTCAGGCAAACTGGCCGCGACTGGTTTTCTAATTACAGACTATGAAGATGAAAGCAAGACGCAGTCTTATATGATCTATTTGCCAGCACTAAGAAAGATTCGTCGCTTTGCACAGCCTGCGCATGATGATGCCTGGGGGGGAACAGTGTTTACCTTCGGTGATGTGACTTTGCGTAAGCCTAAACATGAAACACATGAGCTACTCGGTAAAGAACAGCATCAACATTGTTCGGGGTATATGCAGATTCCGGCGTCGCAGTTAAACCGCTACACTCGTGATTTACCTAAATCAGAGCCTTGTGACCATAAAGGCAAAGAAGTCTATAAGGTGAAGAGTGTAACTAAGTTTGAAAACTGGTGGTATGACCATCGTATTAGCTATGTCGATACCAAATCTTTTGGTGATTACCGGACCGAGTATTTCAAGAATGGAGAGATGATTAAAACTATTGATCGTGACTGGGGTAGTTTGTCAGCCGAGTTTGAAGACCCCAGAGCTGTGTTCTGGAAGTCGTGGTATGGCAAGGATTTAAGAACCGGGAAAGAAACCTGGGCTTATATTCCACGTGATGTAGTTAAGATTAATACCAACAAGAAACGCAGTTACTGGTCACCAAGTACATTGACCAAGCTAAAGCGCTAATCCTTCAGGTACTTTGAAAGTTTAGTGTGTGGTTTAATTAAGGCTCGACAATAGTCGGGCCTTTTTTATGCGTATCCGAGTTCAACGTGCAGGTGTAGGGTTAACTACAGTGATGTGGTTAACGTTATGTTGTGCGTTATGGGGCTCTTGGAGCGAAGTAAAAGCGCAATCTATCAGAACACAGGATACTGAGATACTTATTGGTGTATTAGCCTTTCGAGGTGGCGCTCACGCCCTACGTAAATGGCAACGAACAGCAGATTATCTAACTTCAGCTGTTGGTGATTATGAATTCCAGATTGTGCCGCTAGGTCTGGATCAGATGGCATCAGCCATACAGTCGCAAGCCATAGATTTCGCACTTACAAATCCGGGGCATTATGTGAACCTCGAAAGCCGTCTGGGTGCCACGCGCATTGCGACACTAAAAAATTATTTACGTGGCCAGAGTTATACACGCTATGGCGCAGCAATCATTTCCAGGCAATCAGATCAGACTATTCATGATCTGGCTGATCTTAAGGGAAAATCATTTATGGCAATATCAGCTAATGCCTTCGGTGGTTATCAGATGGCATGGCGGGAATTGCATCGTCTGGGTTTGGGGCCTGATGATTTTTCAGAGCTACGTTTTAGCGGATTTCCTCAGGATGAAGTAGTTTATGCCGTGTTACGTGGCGATATCGATGCCGGTACGGTACGCGCAGAGACATTGAGCCGTATGGGCCAGGAAGGCAAGGTTGACCTTTCTAAAATTCGGATACTGAATCAGCAGCAGGCCGAGCGATATCCATTCCCTCATTCAACACCATTGTACCCAGAATGGGCATTTGCCAAGTTACGACATACTTCAGATGCGATTTCTCAACAGGTTGCAATTGCTTTACTTGAATATAAAGCCGAGGTTGGTGGTAGTCACTACGGCTGGACAATTCCTCTGGACTACAGCCCTGTGCATGAAGTTTTCCAGACATTGAAAATAGGGCCCTATCAATCACTGGGTGAAATACGATTGCGCGATGTGTTGTATGAGTATGCAGTCTGGATTGTTTTGATCGCTATCATCATATTGTCATTGCTGGGTTTAAATTGTTATGTCGCTCGAATAAATCAAAGGCTTGCTGTCTCCGAACGTAAACTCCGAGATGAAGTGCAGGAGCGTACGCTTGCACAGCAGGAGCTGGCTGAGCATAAACGTCAACTTGAAGAACGAGTTGACGAGCGAACGCAGGAATTACAGCAGGACATTGAGATACGTGAACAGGTTGAGAAGATGCTACGTAAGAGTGAAGGTATCTTGAGGTCGCTGTATGAAATCACGCATGATGACCAGCTGAGTTTCAGTGGAAAAGTTGAACAGCTATTGGCTGCAGCATGCGCTTATTTCGAACTAAATCAGGCTCGAATTACCCAGTTCAATGGTGAACGTGGTCATCTCTATATTAGTTATGATGTTACTAGCAATCGCTATCAGCATGATATGGATTTAGGTCGGCAACAGAGTATGTGCGAAATGACGGCTCGGCAGGAGTCGACCATCATCATGAATTCACCAGCAGAGTTGCCGAAAGAAGAACGAGCGATTTATCTTGATAATCAAACCGAATGCTATATCGGAACACCGATTTATATTGGTCGAGAAATCTATGGCACGCTGTGTTTCTACTCCGATCACTTTCGTTCGTCTGACTTTAATCAGGTAGATCAAGATATTGTGCATTTAATGGCGCAATGGATCGGTAATGAAATGTATCGTTTGCAAACTGAAAGCCAGGCTAGTCAACATAAGACGGAGCTTGAGCATGCAACACGCATCGGCACGCTAGGTGAAATGGCAACGGGTTTAGCGCACGAGGTTAATCAGCCGCTGACAGCGATTTCAAATTATCTACAAGGATATTTAAGACGCCATTCAGCCACAAAGAGTGATGACCTCACCGCAATAGAACATGCTATAGATGAAGCACGGCGAGCAGCCGCAATTATCAAACAGATGCGTGAATTCGTTAGTGGGCGGGAGCAGGATCGTGAGCAAGTACAGATAAATGACTGTATTGATTATGCGGTCGATATGGTTGGGCATGCCTTCCCTGAAGATGGCGTGGCCTATGAGCTAAGCCTGGATAAACAACTGCCGATTATTGAGGCCGATAGAATTCAGCTCGAGCAAGTGGTAATTAATATTTTGATGAATAGCCATGATGCGGTTCGTTCTGCGAAGAATAAGGGAGAAATCCATATTACGACTCAATACACTGATGGTAATGTCAGACTAACTGTTTGTGATAATGGCATCGGTGTACCAGAAGATCAGCTAGATGAAATTTTTCATCCCTTTGAAACAAATAAGCAGGCAGGGCTAGGTTTGGGTTTGTCCATTAGTCGTTCTATTATCGAGTCGCATCAGGGAAAGATGACTGCTAGTCTGAATGATATGCGTGGGATATGTATTGAGATAACAGTACCAGTGAGTCGAGAAGATGATGAGTGAAGGCCAGGTTTATATTGTTGATGACGACAGAGCGGTACGTGAGTCATTGCAGTGGTTGCTTGAATCGATTGGACTGCGGGTTTCATCGCATGTTTCTGCGGATGAATTTTTACAACAGGATGTTAACTACCCAGCATGTTTAATCCTTGATGTCAGGATGCCAGGTATGAGCGGCCTTGATCTGCTGGATATACTGGTTAAAAAACATCCTGAGCTGCCGGTAATTATTGTCACAGGTCATGCTGATGTGCCTATGGCGATTCGTGCGATGAAAAATGGTGCCTATGAATTTATCGAAAAGCCCTATAACGACCAGCGTCTGATTGACTGTGTAAATGATGCTTTAAAACTGTCGATAGAAAAACTCGATAACATTGATATTCGAAATCAGATTCAACAGCGTTTTGAATTACTCACCGCTCGTGAAAAAGAGATTCTTGATCAGGTTGTTGACGGGCAGTCGAATAAGCTAATGGCGCGTAATATGGACGTCAGCATAAAGACCATTGAGGCACACCGCGCAAAGGTGATGGAAAAGACACAGGCGCATTCTCTTGCTGAGTTGTTGCGTATGTATTACCTCCTGAATCATAAAGACTAGCAGACAATTTTTAGCATCAAATCAGCTTGGCCGAATAGCATATAAATACCATGCTAGGGTTTACCCTAGGTCATGTCACGTTCACCCTAATTTCTTTTTTTCTATAGCTACCTAAACTTCTACGCAGTCGACAGATGACTATCTGTGACCATTTTTTAACAAAGGAGGCTATTATGAATACAAAAATATTATCAGCATTTATTGTTGCCATGATGATGGCAATGACTGCGCAGATTGTTCATGCTGAGCGTTATAGTAAGCAAAAAGTTGTATATCACGTTAACTATGATGATCCTAAAAAGCAGGCAGGCGCACTTCGCAATATTCAAAATCACATCAATGCTGTTGGTGCAGAAAATCTGGACTTAAGAGTTGTTTTGCATGGTAATGGTCTGGCTTTGCTGCTCGATCCGGGTTCACTCGATAAGCTAAAGAAGTTCAAGAATGCGAATGCGAATGACAAAATGATTGCCAAGATTGATGGTTTAAAGAATCAGGGTGTGGCATTCAACGTCTGTGCGAATACAGTTCGTGGTCGTAAAGTTGATCTAGAAAATGATTTACATGATGTTGATAAGAAAGACATCGTGCCTAGTGGTGTAGCAGAGCTGGCTCATCTTCAGGCACAGGGTTATACCTATATCAAGCCTTAAGCAATAAAAGTTCCTTCCAGGTTTTAGTCAGGAACTTTTCTCCTCTGGTGCTTTTAGCCAGGCCATTAGGCCTGGCTTTTTTAATCAGGGGTTCCCAAGTTTCTGAGCTGTGAGAGCCAGGCGTTTTCCTGCTTCCAGACAGAGCTTTTTTTCTTCATCTGTAACTGGAAGCTCACCACGACCACCTGCATGGTGAGTGGGTCCATAAGGTGTGCCTCCTGATTTTGTCGTGCCTAATTCAGTAAGGCTGTATGGCAGGCCGATCATTACCATGCCGTGATGCATTAACGGCAACATCATGCTTGTGAGAGTGGTTTCCTGACCTCCGTGTAGTGAGCCAGTTGAAGTAAATACCATGGCTGGCTTGTCGATCAGGCCGCCTTCGAGCCATACTGTTGTGGTGCTGTCGAGAAAATATTTCAAAGCCGATGACATATTGCCAAAGCGGGTTGGACTGCCCAGGGCGAGACCACTACATTGGCGTAAATCATCCAGCGTGGCATAGAGATCGCCGCTTTCAGGGATGTTTTCGCTGGTCGCTTCACACTCAGTGGATATCTCGGGCACGGTACGAATCACGGCTTCTGCACCACTTTCTTCGATACCTCTGGCGATTAGACGAGCCATCTCCCGAGTGCTGCCGTGCTGAGAATAATATAGAACCAGAATTTTCATTGTTTCATTTCCAGTGAACTTCATTGCAGTTTATCAGTCTCAAGCGAATGAATGGAGGCTATATGAAACGATTAATATCGACGGGGTTTGTCTTTGCACTGATGGTTATGTCGCCATATTTAAGCGCAAATGTATTGAAAATGGACAGCGGCGAACAACAGGTGCAGTTGCTGGAGCTCTACACCTCCCAGGGCTGTAGTAGTTGCCCGCCGGCTGAGATCTGGTTAAACAATTTCACTGAGAATGATGACCTGTGGAACAAAGTTGTGCCATTGGCTTTCCATGTTGATTACTGGGATTACCTAGGATGGAAAGATCGTTACGCCTTGAATGAATACTCCACACGCCAGCGAACTCAGCGTCAAACTGGAGCGGTGAGTTCTGTATACACTCCAGGTTTTGTTGTTGATGGTAAAGAATGGAAGGGCTGGTTTTCACGTCGTGATTTGCCCAATGACAGAAACACGAGTGGTCGGTTAGTGGCAGAAGTTGAGGGTGACCGTATCTCTGCAACTTATAGTCAAACTGCAGAAACGCTGGTTTTGAATATCGCGCTACTGGGATTCGACATCGAAAGCGAAATCGCGGCGGGTGAAAATCATGGGGAAACTCTGCCCCATGAGTTTGTGGTGCTCAATCACACCCGGCATGTGGGCGAAAATGGACGTTGGCAAGTCACATTGCCGGAGAATCGGTATCACGAAGTAAAACGCTTTGCTGTGGCCGTGTGGGTGACGTCACAGGATAGTTTAAAGCCGCTACAGGCGACAGGCGGATGGTTGGTGTCTGCTAATCAGTAACTGGCTGATTTAAAATGAAAAATCTGCAGGTTGAGGGCGTGTACACATTGCTCAGCTAGCAGTACTATATAGTGATGGATAAGATATTCTACCTGGGGCGGTTTTTGCGCTTTATGTTCAAGCGCTTTCTTGAAGATCGCGGCACGCATACAGCAGGTACGCTGGCGTATACGACGTTGATTTCCCTGGTGCCGCTGCTAGCGGTTGGACTCTCATTCCTGGCGATCTTTGCCGATCTGAAACATCAATCCACCGATATCCTGAATTTCTTCTTTGAAAACTTCGTTCCTGCATCACGTGAAGTGGTTCAGGAATATATCCAGCAATTCGCTAATAAGGCGACCAAGATGTCGGCAGCGGGCTTGCTGGTTTTGATTTTTACCGCATTGATGATGATGGCGACGATTGATGCATCGTTGAATCGTATCTGGCGAGTGCGTACACAGCGAAACAAAAAAGCCAGTTTTCTGGTTTACGGTGCAGTATTGACCTGGGGCCCAATCCTGATTGGTGCCGGCATTGGTTTAACCTCCTATCTGGTGTCTTTACCGTTACTGGATGAGGCAGCTTCGACATTTGGTGGTAAGCAAGCGATCTTATCGCTGGCCCCCTACGCACTTGAAACGTTTGCTTTTGTATTGCTTTACCTGATTGTGCCGAATCGGCGTATCAAGATACGGCATGCCATAGCTGGCGGTATTTTGGCAGCCGTGTTATTCGAATCAGCCAAACGTGGTTTTGCCTGGTATGTCACGACCTTTCCAACGTATGAAGCCATTTATGGTGCATTAGCAGTTATTCCAATTTTTCTGGTCTGGGTTTATGTCTCCTGGGTCGTGGTTCTTCTCGGTGCTGAATTTGCCTGTTGTCTCGATGTCTATCGAGATAAGGAAGAAATGTCCTGGGATGGTGATGAAGTGAAATTCGTTCTGGCTGTACGTCTGATTGGCTATATGTGGCAGGGGCAGCAACAAGGGCAAACACTTAAAACCAGAGATATGCTGAAACAAATGCCGACGGTGGACGAAGAAAGTCTGCGAGATGTTTTACTGGAATTGCAGTCGGCTGATTTCGTTACTCGGACAGCGAATAAAGACTGGGTTCTCACGCGTGATCTGGATGAAGTCAGTTTGCTAGACCTTTATCGTACTTCCAGTTTTGCGCTACCAGAGCCAGAAGGGCGCTGGTCAGAGCTGGATGGCTGGAGTAAGCGTCTGTCCGATGTGCTGGTTGATATTGAACGGCAGATTGAAGATGACATGGCGCTCAGCCTGAAATCACTCTATCGAACCTCGCCAGCGAATGAAAACCCACCAGCGGCAGAAACAAACGTCAGGATTATTAGTCAGGAGCGTCATCTGGAAGATGAACTCGATCAGAAAAGTATTTGATATGAATCATTCTATACCAGTGAATAAAACCACTATAATCTCGCGTGATATGAAACGTGCTGTGCAAACCCTGGGATTTATTTACCTGCTGACTTTCCTGGTAGTTGGATTTGCGTCGTCTAAGAATAAAGTAGATTTCCGCTTCGAAGATCTTGGTGGCAAACAACATCAGCTGGCTGACTATCAGGGGCAATGGGTGGTAGTGAATTTCTGGGCGACCTGGTGTAGTCCCTGTATTCGAGAGATTCCGGAGCTAAAACATTTTTATGATGAGTACCGGGAACAGGGTGTGACCGTGTTGGGTGTGAATTACGAAGAATTAACCATTGATCAACTGCAAAAGGCAGCTGAAGAATTTGCCATTACCTATCCGGTACTGCATTTAGGTGCTGATCCGCATATGTCTGAACAAATGGTTTTGAAGGGGCTGCCAAGTACCTTTGTTATTTCTCCTGAGGGTGTGCTAACCAGAACATGGATTGGGCCAGTGAATAAAGATGAACTGGTTGCGGAAATTAAACCACGTCTTGCTAGTATAAATAGCAAGGTGTTATTAAAGTAATAGAGGTAGAAAATGCGATACATTCAATCAATTTTATTTGCCAGTTTAATACTGGCATTTTCAGCTGTGTCAGCCGAAGTACCGCGTGACCCATATAAACATTTCTTTAATGAGTCATTTGGTGATTACTCTGAAGAGCTGGAAACTGCGAAAAAAGAGGGAAAAAAAGCCATCCTTGTTTTTTTTGAAATGGATGAATGTCCATTCTGTCATCGCATGAAAACAACCATCATGAATCAGCCAAAGGTGCAGGAATATTTTCGCGAACGCTTTTTAATCTTTGCGCATGATATTGAAGGTGATGTTGATATTGTTGATTTTGAAGGTAATGAAACAACTCAAAAAGAATATGCGGTAAAGAAGCATCGTGTGCGCGCAACCCCCGTGATGGCGTTCTTTGATCTGACAGGTAAACGTATTGCGCGTTACATCGGTGCGACACGGAGTTCAGAGGAGTTCATGCAACTTGCAGATTTTGTTGCAAATGGACATTATAAGACCACGAGTTTTACTCGTTATAAACGAGAACTAAAAAAAGCCAGTAAGAAAAGTTAAGCTGGTAATAATAAACGGAAAAAGCTTATGGGTGATTTAAGGCGCCTTGCCTTATTGGGGTTGTTATTTTTTCCATTGGTACATGCCAATGAAGCTGATTCCATTCCCGATCCTTTAACACTGGAGCAGGCTGTTCAGCTGATTGATGCTGAGCACCCAGAATTGCTGCAGCAAAAACTGGCGACTGTTCGAACGCAAGCAGAGCAGGACGTTGCCGATAATCAGCAAAACCTGAATGTTTCGCTGCTGGGACGATTGCGCTGGTTCGAGCCCCGTAATGGCATCAACGTTGATGATCATGACGACCATGCGCTACGGCTGGTTGTTTCTAAATCGCTTTATGATGGTGGTAAGGCCGAGGCTCAACGTCAGTCAGCATTGATGTCGGAACAATCGGCTGATCTTCAATATGCAGATGCAACCGATCTCTATCGTATCAGTGTCATGCGAAAATTCTTTGATATTATTTTGTCGGATCATGCGGCTGCAGGTGCAAATGAAAGTATGGCAACCGCTTTTGTGCGTTTTGATCGTGCGCAGGATCATCTTGAATTGGGAAAAATATCTGACATCGATTTATTGAGAATCGAAGATACTTATCAAACTGCACGTTTAAAACTCATTGAATCTGAGGGCAAAGCGAGGCGTACGCGGCAGGCTTTAGCGCTTGCGTTAAATCGTCCCAGTCAGCAACCCTCAGAGCTCGCCAGGCCTGAACTCGATGTAAATGATCGTGTGCTCCCCGAATTTGATGTCTTGCTGGAAAGTGTATTAAAAGGTAATCGTCAATTGGCCGCACTGGATAAGGCAATGGATGCGGCTCGAGTAAAAGTCAGACAGGCACGTTCTGGCTTTCGCCCTAATGTTAAGGCGCAGGTAGAACGTTCTGATTATTCACGTAGCTTGAGTAGTGCAGATCGCTGGCGTGCCGGTATTGAATTTTCTATTCCTCTCTATGATGGGGGGCAGGAAGATGCGGCTATCCGTAAAGCACAAATCGATGTTAATGAGCTGATGTATAAACGACAACAGCATCAACTGGAGCTGCGCGCACAGGTTCGAGAGCTCTATGAACGATTCAATCTATTGAATGCGGAACGACAGGCAAGTGATGTGTTTTCTGATTATCGTGGCCTGTACATGGATCGCTCACGCGCCCTGTATGAGCTGGAAGTAAAAACCGATTTGGGTGATGCCATGGTTGAAATATCAGCGTCCCAGTTACGTGATGCGAAACAGCGTTTTCAAATGACACTGTTAATCGCTCTGTTGAATTTACTGGCTGGTAAAGATGTTATGCAATGGGATGCGCTGGCTAAAAAGAAACCCCCACAACCTGATGCGGGTTAGGAGGAAAGGAATGAATAAACAACGCTATGTACTGATTACTGGTTTATTACTTACATTGTCATCAACGTTAGCATTTGCGGTTGGTGAGGCTGACGGTGTATTGGTATGGGGTCAGAAAGCCGAGCTCTCATTACCTGTATCCGGTGTGATTGCAGAGGTCAAAGCTGGTGTGGGTGACAGTTTAAAAGCCGGTGACGTCATGTTGGTACTGGATACGCGCCGGGCTAAAGCTAATCTGAAGGCAGCCAACGCTCGTGTGGCGCAAATGAAACCTAGTCGTGAAGAGGCTCAACGCGAACTGGAACGTGCTGAAGAACTGTTTGATCGTACTGTGTTATCTCAGGTTGAGATGGATAAAGCAGTGATTGATCACGCCGAGAAGGATGCGCGTTATCACGAAGCCAGAGCCAACGTTGAGCAGGCAAGGCTGGACGTTGAATACAGTACATTAAAAGCACCGTTCGATTTAATGGTACTTGATACACATGTTGTCAAAGGACAGACCATTGTTAATCAATTGCAGAGCAATGCACTGTTTACGGTAGCAGGCAGTGATTTACAGGTGCGTCTTATGATCAAGCCAGCACAGATGGCCGGTCTAAATGCCGGGCAAGCTGTCAATGTCAGTATTGGCGGAAAGGCATATGAGGGAAAGGTGCTGGTCATTGATTATGATGAATCTCGTAGTCTGGTGAATGTGACTATTGATTTACCATCAGGCGTTAAGGCGTCTGCGGGGCAAAGCGTTCGTGTAACGTGGCAGTAGTTTGTAAACGATGTCTTGTTGAGGGATTAGTGCAGGGTGTTTTCTTTCGAGCGTCAACCGTCGATAAAGCAAAGCAACTGGGGCTGGTTGGATGGGTGAGAAATCTCAGTGATGGTCGGGTCGAATGTCTCGCGCAAGGCGAGGCAGATGACGTAGAACAATTACAGCAATGGCTCTGGCACGGTTCGCCACCGTCGAACGTTAGCAGTGTTCAGTGTTATGATGAAGCAATTGCTGACTATGACAGTTTTCAGGTGACGCGTTAATGGCCAAGTTCGGTTTAACACTAGAAAATAAAGAAGATCGAAAGCTTAAACTGCCTGACTTGCTCGCCGCGATGCAGCTGGATGGTTTAATTAGTCAGGAACAACAGCAACAATTAAATAGTAGTGTACGTCCTAAAGACCTCGAAACAACTCATCCGATAACTATAATTGCGGCACAAGCCTGGCAACATGCCGACGATGGTAGCCTGCTGAATGAAGAAGCCGTTTCTAAGTGGCTTGCTAAAACGCTTGGTCTTGAATATCTACGTGTAGACCCGTTGAAAACGGATGTGCAGCTCGTTACATCGCTTGCCTCGTTTTCCTATGTATCCAAACGTTTCATTCTCCCCGTGGCGATAGATGGCAATCTCGCAACATTTGCGACATCACAGCCATTGCAGCAGGCCTGGCAAAATGATCTTGGAGGTATGATCGGTAAAGAAATACGAGTTGTCATAACCACGCCATCTGATCTGGAAAAATACTCGCTGGAATTTTACGCACTGGCCAAGTCAGTGAATAAAGCGGGCAAGGACTCGGCGATTAATGTACCGGGTGTGAATAATCTGGAACAGCTGGTTCAGCTCGGTGAGTCAGGTAATCTCGATGCTAATGATCAACATATCGTTCATATTGTTGACTGGTTGATGCAGTTTGCTTTTGATCAGCGTGCGAGTGATATCCATCTGGAACCTCGGCGCGATATGAGTTTCGTACGATTCCGTATCGATGGTATGTTGCACATGGTCTATGAAGTGCCTACATCGATAATGACGGCGATTATCAGCCGGATTAAATCTCTGGGAGGTATGGACGTGGTTGATCGTCGTCGCCCACAAGATGGTCGTGTCAAAACACGCACTCCTAAAGGCAATGAAGTTGAATTACGTCTATCCACATTACCGACCGCCTTTGGCGAAAAAATGGTGATGCGAATTTTCGACCCAGATGTGCTTGTAAAAGGTTTTTCGCAGCTAGGTTTCTCAGATTCGAATAACCAGGTCTGGGCCGATATGGTGGAAGAACCCAACGGCATGATTTTGGTTACAGGCCCAACTGGATCGGGTAAAACAACAACGTTGTATTCAACGCTTAAGCATATCGCTAAACCCGAAGTAAATGTCTGTACCATCGAAGATCCTATTGAATTGATCGAGCCGCAGTTTAATCAAATGCAGGTGAACCCAACAATTGATCTGCATTTTGCCGATGGTGTTAAGGCCTTATTAAGACAAGACCCTGATGTCATTATGGTTGGTGAAATTCGTGACCTGGAAACGGCTGAGATTGCAATACAGGCATCGTTAACTGGCCACCTTGTACTAAGTACGTTACATACCAATGATGCGATTTCTACTATTAGTCGCTTAATGGAGATCGGTGTTTCAGATTATCTGCTTCGTTCAACTTTATTGGGTGTTGTTGCGCAACGTTTGCTGAGAACACTCTGTCCACATTGTCAAAAACCTGCGGCGATTGATGAAGAGAGTTGGCGGCAGATTACGCGTCCAATGAAAATGAGGATACCTGAAAAAGTAAATGCTGCTGAGGGGTGCCTTGAATGTCGTAATACAGGTTACCTTGGGCGTGTTGGCATCTATGAAATGCTGCGAGTTACACCGAAGTTTAAAGATATTATAAAAGCTGAAACCGAACATCGAGAGCTATTCGAAACGGCAGTCCGTGAAGGCATGGTGCCTCTGAATGTCAATGGCGCTATAAAGGTGGCAGCAGGGCTTACTACAGCCGAAGAAGTAATGAGGGTTGTGAGTATTGTCTAGTTTATCTGGTATCCGACTGTGAGTTATATCTAGAAATAATATAAGCAGTGTGTTCCTGAACGCTAGTTAGTAAACTGTAGGCGTGGCGAGGAGTGCTTCCAAATGTGAATATCCCGTCTTTATGTCCAGCCATAACGAATATGCCCCCGCTTTGCATATCTCGGTCTTTGTATAAACTCATAATTGCGTAAGCCATTTCCGGTGTGCCGTATGGAATGCCTGCACTTGTGGTTGGTACTTTGTGGAGTAACTGTTCCCATAAGCTGTGTGAGTGTCCGTGAATAATACCGCCTACATCTGGTGATAATTGATATAACGCCATATGACTCATAGATTCTGATGAAGCAATCAAAGGTCCACTGCATGTGAGTGTGTTTTGATCGATATTGGCCTTATCAATGCGACAAAAGTGATTAACAGATACAGTCTTTAGATAACCGGTAGCTGATCCGGAAATATAAATATATTGATTGTCGTCTAGGTCGATGTATCTTTGACTAATATTGCCAAAGGATATGCCGTCATCATATGCACCGATTAGGCCGGTAGAGTAAGTCTTTTGACGGTACTCTATTAATTCGTGTAGATGCTTCTCGGGATAGGGATGTGTTTTTTCCCACTCAGCATTGAATTTAATGACACCATCGTCGTGTAGTGTTGGTGATATCATTTAAATATCTGCAGCAATCCATTGTTGCAGATATTGGGTTGCAGGCCGTTTACTGCAAGTATCACCGACAATGAGTTCTTTATTCTCGTTATAAATCTCAATAAACGGTGTGCCGCACATGCCATAGTCTTTCATTTTTTGATTGTATTCAGCGACCTGTCGGTCGACTTCTGCCTGAGTTGTCCCGCTGACTTCAAATTGCATGCCGTTTTCAGGGAAGTGGACACGCTGTATAACGACATCATTACGGGCTTCAAGGAATCGGGGAAAGTCTGCTTCTAGTCGCTTACAGATAGGGCAGGAATCCAGGTAGCCCTCTACTATGGTGTATGAACCCTTTTTAGCTAGATCACTGAATGGTTTGTTTTGCTTGAATAGCGTGCTGAATTGATGAACCTTAATGCCGTTGCCAACACGTTGTTGTTCAAGCTGAGGCGGCGGATCGAACGGATTGAGAAGTTGCGGGATATCTTTATAAAATAGAATAACCAGTGCTGCGCCAATGATGAAAAGCAGGTTTTTCATTCAGAGGGATGACATATTCCTGATTTCATTCCAGATTGGTCTTACACAGTACTTCACTCATGTTACCGATGAGTAACAGCAGCTGTGAGTTTCTAATTCGGTAAAATACGCGATTGGCTTCACGGCGAGAGACAAGAATGCTTTTGCGTTTGAGTAATTCCAGGTGCTGAGAGATATTGCTCTGTGAAGTGCCAATTTTCTCAACCATTTCGTTGACAGACATTTCTTCATCGCCAAGCACGCAAAGAATGCGCCAGCGCAAGGGATGAGCCATTGCCTTTAGTGCATTGGCAGTGAGTTCAGTATCTTCGGTTGAAGGCGTATTCTCAGTTTGTTCGCTCATAACTTACTCGTCATTCTCAATTTTACTGAATCCGGTCATGTCTTTCGCGATACAGAGTATATCGCTAATTTCGCCATTTTCGTTAGTGATAGCCGTGCGCGTAAAACGAATGGGTACTGTACTGTCGTCGCTGCGTTTGAATTGCGCATCAATCTGTTTGATTGCGCCAGTTCGAATCAATGCTTCCAGCCAGGTGCCCATGAATGCCATGGCCTGTTCGTCACCTTCTTCTTCAAATATATCGCCGATAGAAAGGTTAATAATTTCTTCTTCGCTGTAACCGAGCATCTCGCGCGCAGCAGGGTTCGATGATGTGATCTTTCCTTCTGGATTGAGTACCAACAGGGCTTCACCCATATAGTCGATGATGTTCTGGGCGTAGGTGCGAGCAGCTTCGAGTTCGGCAGTACGTTCCTTGACCTGTTGTTCCAACACGATATTGAGATCGCGTTCTTTCTCGATGAGTCGTAAATAGGTGCTGATCTTATGTATCAGTTGATTATCATCGATGGGTTTCAGTAAATAATCTGCAGCACCCACGCTATAGCCTTTATCCTGAAACTCTTCGGACTTGAAGGCTGCAGTCAGAAAGATAATGGGGATGTTCTTTGTTCTGTTACGAATTTTCAGCATCGATGCCGTCTGGAAACCATCCATCTCTGGCATCTGAATATCCAGAATAATCAGGTCAATGCCTGCAGTATTCAGGGCAATGTCGATAGCTGCCTGTCCGGATGAGGCCTGCAAGACGTTGACGTCATTCAGGTGTTCTTTGATCAGTGTATCGAGTGTGAACAGATTATTGTCGTTATCGTCGACAATCAGTATTCGAAATTTTGCGTCTCGTGCCATGGTTATCCGTTCCGGGGCTCAGAAAGCAGGTCCTGTAATTGTTGTTCATCGTCCGCATCACTTAACAGGCCGATGATGTCCTGATGACATTCGGTCTGTTCAATCGATGCTTCTCCGAGCAGGATAACAGGGCGATTGATCTGATCAATAATCTCAGTCAAATTTTTGTTACTTTCATATGGGTTCGAATCAAGTATGACGCAACTAATATCCGGATCACTGGTCAGGGTTTCCAGTGCCTCATCCAGATCGGCGGCAGCAAGAACCGTATGTCCCTGTGATTCGAGTCTGGGCGTCAGGTCGAGTAATACGGATATATCCTGATTAATGATTAACACCTGATGAGAATATTTGTTCGCCTCAGTTGCTGGTTTAATTACAGAGGGCGCAGGTTTTTCCTCAACTGTTACCGGTTCTATATCCAGCAGCTCTTCTTCGACGTTTTCCGCATTGAATTCAGTGGGCAGTATTAAGGTAAATGTTGCTCCCTGTCCTGATTCGCTGTCCAGAGTAATGCTGCCTCCAAGTAGCTCAGCGAGCTGAATGCTGATTGCCAGGCCTAAGCCAGTCCCACCATGTTTACGGTTGATGGAGCCATCTGCTTGCTGGAAGCTGGCAAATATTTGTTCATGTTTGTCTTTTGCAATACCAATACCGTTATCTCGGACGGCAAAGAGTATTTGTTGGCTTTTAGCCGATACCTGGATAGAAACATCGCCTGTATCCGTGAATTTTAAGGCATTGGACAAAAAGTTTTTCAGAACCTGTTTTATCTTGTCTGCATCTGAGCGTAAGAGTTGTGGAACATCGTTATTAATACTGACTTGCAGATTCAGTTGTTTGTCGGAGAACTGTGGTCTCAATAGAATAGCGATCTCTTCAATCAACTCACGAATATCAATATCCCGAATACTAAATGTTGTTTTGCCTGCTTCAATACGGGATAGATCGAGAATGTTGTCGATAAGTGATTTTAAGTCTTTACCTGCTTTATTAATTACATCGGCTTTTTCCTGCGAGGCATTATCGGTTTTTGTGTCGTCCCGAATTAATTTTGAGAGTAATAGAATTGAATTAAGTGGGGTGCGTAATTCATGACTGACATTTGCCAGAAATTCAGATTTATAACGATTGGATGCTTCCAGTTCTCGTGCGTGATTAAGTGCGCGTTCTGTATTTTGTGCATGGATTGCAGATAACTGACTTAGCTTCTGTCCTAGTTCCTGGACTTCCTGTGGCCCTTTCCAGTTAAATTTAACGGCCTGATTATCTTCCAGCATCGAGGTGATACCATCGGTCAAATCGTGATCTAGTTTTTCAGCGCGGCGTGCAAAACGGTGTGATAGATACAGTACGATAATGACGAGCAATAGCATGATAGCGATGACACGCCAGCTGATGGCAAACTGAATTTCAGAAATCGGTGATGGGTCTACTCGACGACCAACCCATAATGGCTGATCCTGATCCGTTTGCAACATCGGAACCCAGATCGTCTGTTGTCCTGTGGTATCGGCCCACAGGAAGTACTCTGCTTGCTGGAATTTTGATTCAATACCCGCGTAGTCATCGAAGGCAGAATGGTGATCGCTGATGTCTTTAGAGAACAGATACTTACCATCATTACGTACCCAGATCGTGTCCTGGTGATGCGCGGCAAAGTCGGTGACATCAATGGTCATGATGATGCCACCCTGCAAAGTATTCTCTTGATTAAATATAGGTCGGCTTAGATTGAGTGTCAGAAACAGGCGGGGGTCCTGTTGTAATATTTCCGGGCGGATAAAGATCGGGCTAACAATAGCGTCGGCATATGTTCCCGGGTTTTCAAACTGATTTTGTGGAAGCTGCAAGTTTAGTGGCGAGGTTTCAGTGAATGTCCAGTTATTGGTCTCGGGGTCACGTAACAGGCTATAAGTCTGCTGATTGTTCTCGTTGGTATAACTGAGTAGAACGATATCTCTTTGATCGTTCAATATGCGGTTTATCCAGGAAATGCTGGTGGTGGATGGTTGTGATGAATTCGCATCCTGGCTATCGAAAGCTAGTGTATTAGGTAGCTCTGATAACAGGGTTAATAGTTCATGACGGCTGGCGAGATGCTGATCCAGATCACGGAAATCGCTGCGCAGATTTTGCAGGTTGGTCGAATGATAAAACTTCTCAAATCGATCAAGTACCAGGGGTAGATTGATTATGAACGCGAGAAATAGCGGAGTAAATGCGAACAGAAATAAGAAAGACAGTATGTGAGTTCGCAATCTCATGGGCGTCTATAATATCCCTTTAAGCCGCGTTGTCAGGATTGCCGTACCCGGCAACATGCTCATGTACTAGATATACATTCCGTTTTTTCGCGTGCCTGCGCCCGATGAAAACCAGGATAGTTATCGTCTTAATCAAATTTTCAAAGGCACCCATGGTTCCGAAGTTTATCAGGTTAGCGTTTTCTCTTTTAAGAACGAAATAACATTACCCATCGGGATATCGGTCTTGTCTTCATCGCTACGTCCTTTGTATTCAAGTGTTTCGTTATCCAGTGAGCGATCACTGATGACGATACGATGAGGAATGCCGATCAGTTCCATATCAGCAAAAATAACACCTGGACGTGCTTTTCGATCATCGTAAAGCACATCGAAACCGGCTTCGGTTAATTCTTCGTAGAGTTTGTCTGTTGCTTCGCGGAGTCGAACAGATTTATGCATATTGACCGGTGTCAGTGCGACCTGGAATGGCGCGATGGAATCAGGCCATATGATGCCGCGGTCATCATTATTTTGTTCAATGGCCGCTGCCACGACACGAGAAACTCCAATGCCATAGCAACCCATGGTCATGGTGACGGCCTTGCCTTTTTCATCCAGTACTTCAGCCTTCATTTTTGATGAGTATTTATCACCCAGCTGGAAGACATGACCAACTTCGATGCCACGCGCGATAGATAACGTCCCTTTACCATCCGGGCTGGCATCGCCATCGACGACATTTCGGATATCAACCGTCATTGGTTCTGCGGTATCGCGCCCCCAGTTTACGCCAGTTAGGTGGAAACCATCTTCATTTGCACCGCATACAAAATCAGCAACACTCGCTGCCGCATGGTCAACGAGTACTGGAATATCGAGATCTAAGGGGCCGATTGATCCTGCATTACAGCCAGCGGCCGTTTTGATTTCAGCTTCAGAGGCCATAGTGAATGGTTCGGCAACCTGTTCCAGCTTGACCGCCTTGATGTCATTGAGCTCGTGATCACCACGTAAGACCAATGCAATAACCTGGCCTTCTTCACTGCCTTTGACGAGCAATGTTTTCAGGCATTGTTTAGCAGGTGTTTTCAAAAATGCGCTGACATCTTCAATCGAATGCTGATCAGGTGTCGCTACTTTCTGCATGTCTGCGGAAGCTTGGCCGCGTTGCTGACCATTGTTACTCGCCTCGGCCATTTCTACATTGGCCGCAAAATCTGACTCATCAGAAAAGGCGATGGCGTCTTCACCGGAGCTGGCGAGCACATGGAATTCATGCGACAGGTTACCGCCAATGCTGCCGCTATCTGCTGCGACTGGGCGGAAGTCGAGCCCGGTGCGGGTGAATATTCGGATATAGGTATCGAACATGTTCTGATACATATCGTTGAGGGATTCCTCTGTTAGATGAAATGAGTAGGCATCTTTCATCAGAAATTCACGTGCACGCATCACACCGAAACGAGGACGAATCTCATCACGAAATTTCATCTGTATCTGGTAATAGTTAATTGGTAGTTGCTTGTAGCTACGGATTTCGCGACGTGCGACGTCGGTGATGACTTCTTCATGAGTGGGGCCGAAACAAAAGTCACGGTCGTGGCGATCATTAATGCGTAGCAGTTCAGGGCCATACTGTTCCCAACGCTCAGATTCCTGCCACAGTTCAGCAGGTTGCACTGCAGGCATCAGTAGCTCGACCGCGCCTGCTTTGTTCATTTCTTCGCGGACAATATTCTCGACCTTGCGAAGAACACGAAGACCGAGTGGCATCCAGGTATACACGCCCGCAGCGATACGGCGGATCATTCCGGCGCGCATCATGAGCTGATGACTGATGACTTCTGCGTCAGCAGGGGCTTCTTTCAGGGTGTTGATTGGGAACTGGCTGGTACGCACGGCGGTTTACCTGATCTTATTGGCGAGGGGCGCGATTCTAGCGGCTAAGGCAGATGAATTCGAGAGGTAACGGGAATTCGAGAGGTCAACGTAGCATGCTTAGCCAAATGTTCGCTTGTCCCAGCCCCACATATGTCGCTGTGGGCTATGGAACTCGATATAGATTCTATTGCTGAGGATATTGAGTTCGTCTGAAACCAGCGTGCACAGAGCAGCCGATAAATCAGTGGTCTGTTCTTCGGGTAGCTCAAGACTCTTAATGTTGATCAAGGCCAGCGGATCGAGGCTGCCAGCAAAACTCATGTTTTGTCCGTCCTCAATCATTACCATCACGTAGGATTCGGGTTTGGATAGCAGATGACTTAATTCGCTCGACAGCCTGAGGCAGGTACTCTCTTTGTCGGCGATTTCGATGTTCGTATGTAGCGTGATTAAAGGCATAACGATAGCAACCAAAAGTTAAAGAGAGCTCAGATATACAGCTGGATTTTTCCAGCTACTGTCCAATAAATCCAATGTTCATTATTTCCGCATATCCATTTGGGAGTAATTAATGGAAAAAATAAGGCATTTTCTATGATTCGCCTTGACCTAGGATTGTAATATAAGTAATTTCAAAGGTTATTGAAAAGCAGATGAAAAGTCCGCGTTGCGGGCTTTTTTTATGTTGGGATCATCGAAAAATACGACTGGCGATTGACGGAGTAACGAGTGGAATTAACCGGCGCACAAATACTGGTTCGCAGCCTTAAGGCCGAAGGGGTCGACTATCTCTTTGGATATCCTGGCGGTGCGGTCCTGCACATTTATGACGAACTGTATCAACAGGAAGATGTGCAACATATTCTGGTGCGTCATGAACAGGGTGCGACGCACGCTGCCGACGGTTACGCTCGCGCGACGGGTAAGCCTGGTGTCGTACTGGTAACTTCCGGTCCAGGTGCGACCAATGCGGTCACTGGTATTGCCACGGCTTATATGGATTCTGTTCCTATGGTTGTCATCACAGGCCAGGTGCCTCTGCCATTGATCGGTAATGATGCCTTCCAGGAAGTGGATTCGGTTGGTATTACACGCCCCTGCGTAAAACATAATTTCCTGGTGAAGTCGGCTGATGAGATCGCAACGACCATCAAAAAAGCGTTTTATCTGGCATCTTCTGGTCGTCCCGGCCCGGTTGTGGTCGATATCCCAAAAGATGTCACTGCACACAAGGCGAAATTTAAATACCCGAAAGAAGTCGATATCCGTTCATACAAACCGGTGACGACAGGGCACCCCGGCCAGATAAAGCGAGCAGTTGAGTTATTGCTGGAAGCTGAGCGTCCAATGATTTACACCGGTGGTGGTGTGATCTGGTCGAATGCGGCCAAGCCATTGACGTCATTTGCTCGTGCATTGAATTATCCTGTGACTAATACCTTGATGGGCTTAGGTGGTTACCCAGCAACGGATAAGCAGTTTGTGGGTATGTTGGGTATGCACGGAACTTACGAAGCCAATATGGGCATGCATGAGTGCGACGTTCTATTAGCGATTGGCGCGCGATTTGATGACCGTGTGACCGGCAACATCGACAAATTCTGTCCGAATGCGCGGATTATTCATATCGATATCGATCCGGCCTCGATTTCTAAAAATGTGAAGGTTGATATTCCAATCGTAGGGAATGTCGCCGATGTTCTGAAGCAGATGAGTAAAGAGCTGAAGGCGCTTAAGCGTAAGCCAAAGGCAACCGCGATTAAGGCCTGGTGGAAACAGATCAACGAGTGGCGTGGTCTGGACTGCCTCAAATATGACCATGGGGATGGTAGCGTGATCAAGCCTCAGTATGTAGTTGAAAAACTATATGAGGTAACGAAAGGTGATGCGTATATTACATCTGATGTTGGTCAACACCAGATGTGGGCGGCACAGTACTACAAGTTCGATAAGCCATATCGCTGGATTAATTCCGGTGGTCTGGGGACCATGGGTTTTGGTTTACCGGCCGCGATGGGTGCCAAGTTTGCGCATCCAGACAGTAATGTTGCCTGTATCACCGGTGAAGGTAGTATCCAGATGTGTATTCAGGAACTATCGACCTGTCTGCAATATGATTTGCCGGTGAAGATTATTTCACTGAATAACGGTTATCTGGGCATGGTTCGACAGTGGCAGGAATTTTTCTACCAGGGTCGTTATGCCATGTCTTATATGGAGTCATTGCCTGATTTTGTTAAGTTGGCTGAAGCTTATGGTCATGTCGGTATGCGTATTGAGAAACCGGATGATGTTGAGTCTTCATTAAAAGAAGCGTTTAAGATGAAAGACAAGCTGGTCTTCATGGACTTCACGACTGATCCCGAAGAAAACGTTTATCCAATGATTCCTGCTGGCGGTGGCCAGAACGAAATGATCCTGGTGTAAGTCATGCGACATATCATATCTATATTATTAGAAAACGAATCCGGCGCACTGTCTCGCGTATCAGGTCTATTCTCCGCGCGCGGTTATAACATTGAGTCACTGTCAGTTGCACCGACAGATGATCCGACACTATCTCGTATGACCGTCGTTACTAGCGGTACTGATGAGATTGTTGAGCAGATCACCAAACAGCTCAATAAGCTGGTTGAAGTAGTTAAGCTGGTTGATTTGACCGAAGGGGCACACATTGAGCGTGAAATGATGCTGATCAAGGTTGGTGCCAATACCCGTGGTGTTTGCGAAGACGTATCTCGCCTGGTTGAAATCTTTCGTGGGCGTGTACTGGACGTATCTGACAAGACTTACACCATTGAGTTAACAGGCTCTGTACAAAAGCTTGATGCGTTTATCGCTGCCATTGGCAGTAAACAAATTATTGAAGTAGTGCGCTCGGGCGTGACAGGTATCTGTCGCGGTGAAAAAGCACTAACTATCTAATTCAATACATTTCTGAATTTATACAAAATCAATTTGAGGGAAACCGAATGAATATTTATTACGACAAGGATGCCGATCTATCCATTATTAAGGGTATGAAGGTTACTATCGTTGGTTATGGCTCACAGGGTCATGCGCATGCGAATAACCTGAAAGACTCGGGTGTCGATGTCACTGTAGCCTTACGTGAAGGTTCTTCATCTGCCGCTAAAGCGGAAAGTGCTGGTCTGACAGTTAAGAATACAGCTGAAGCGGTTACTGGTGCTGATGTTGTCATGATTCTGACGCCTGATGAGTTTCAGTTCGCTCTCTATCGTGATGAGATTGAGCCGAACATCAAGCAAGGCGCTACACTCGCTTTTGCCCATGGCTTTAGTATTCATTATAACCAGATCGTTCCTCGTGCTGATCTGGACGTGATTATGATCGCGCCTAAAGCTCCTGGTCATACTGTTCGCTCTGAGTTTGTTCGTGGCGCTGGTGTTCCTGATCTGATCGCTATCTTCCAGGATGCGTCTGGTAAGGCGAAAGATGTTGCTCTGTCTTATGCTTCCGGCGTTGGTGGTGGTCGTACAGCGATTATCGAAACAACGTTTAAAGATGAAACTGAAACTGACTTGTTTGGTGAGCAGGCCGTACTATGTGGTGGTGCTGTTGAGCTGGTTAAGGCTGGTTTCGAAACTCTGGTTGAAGGCGGTTATGCACCTGAAATGGCATATTTTGAGTGCCTGCATGAACTGAAATTGATTGTCGACCTGATGTTCGAAGGTGGTATCGCCAACATGAACTATTCGATCTCTAACAACGCTGAGTATGGTGAATATGTTACTGGGCCGAAGATCATCAATGATGAAAGTCGTTGGGCGATGCGTGAAGCTTTGGAAAATATTCAGAACGGCCAGTATGCCAAGAAGTTCATCCTGGAAGGTCAGGCGAATTATCCTGAAATGACTGCATGTCGTCGTAATAACGCGGCACATCCCATTGAACAGGTCGGTGGTGAACTACGTAAACTAATGCCGTGGATTGCGGCTAACGCACTGGTTGATAAAGATAAGAACTAATCTTTATCGGCCATTGGAAATTCTACTCAGGTGGCATGACACGGTGTTAAAAATGATCTCAAGATGCTCATTTATTCTCATATAAACTGCTCTCTTTCGGTCATTTTTGCCTTGTCTCATACTCATCTGAGCGAATTTCAACAGTCATTGATTGATTAGTTCGACTGGAAAAACCCGGCCTTGCCGGGTTTTTTCGTTTACGGCCCATATTGATTCAGCATAGTTATTAGTTATATATGAAACGCGACAGAATATTTGCCCGAACAGGAATTCGCTGGATACAGCTAAGTGCACTAGCTGCCGTTGTCCTGTACATGTCGCTCGGTGTGTATGGGTCAATTGCTGCAGTGATCGTTATGTTGTGGCTCATGCGCTATTACTATGATCCGGAACGGGAGTTACCTTCACATCCACTCGGCGTTATGAGTCCGGTCGATGGAACGATAGAAGAGGCAAGAGCCTATTTTGATCCATTCCTGGACCGGAATGCGATACGCATTCGAATGCGAGCTAATCTGTTTAGAACCTATCATGAGCGTAGTCCAACGGAAGGCAAGCTCGTTGAATATTGGCCTCTGGCGATAAAACGCGGAACAGGCTACAACAACAGCGCCAAAGCAAGTGGCTGGTGGATTCAGACAGATGAAGAAGACAATGTACTAATGATAGTTACCTCTCACCCTGCCTGGTTAAGATCTGAATGTCATGTTCAGGCTGGAGAACGAGTGGGGCAGGGTCGACGTTGTGGGCATTTTCCAATGATTAGTCGAGTCGATATTTTTGTGGATGAGAATGCATTTCTGAAAGTTGAAGCGGGACAGGCCGTTCAAGCAGGAATTGACACACTGGCTACCTTCAATCACGATGCGCAAAATACAGACGAATCAGAATCCTGATATATTGATCTAATGAGCATTGACGACGAAAAGAAACACCGTAAGGGAATTTATCTCTTACCAAACTTATTGACGACAGCTGGCCTGTTCGCAGGTTTTTATAGCATTGTGGCGTCAATGCATGGTCGTTTTGAAGCGGCAGCGATTGCGATCTTTATCGCAATTATTACCGATGGTCTGGATGGTCGTGTTGCTCGTATGACAAATACCTCCAGTGATTTCGGTGCAGAATATGACAGCCTGTCCGACATGGTTTGCTTTGGTCTAGCGCCTGCACTGGTGATGTATCAATGGTCTCTGTTGTATATGGTCGATATTGACTGGGCCAAACTGGGCTGGCTTGCCGCATTCTTTTATACCGCAACGGCGGCGCTGCGTCTGGCACGTTTTAATACACAGGTCGAAACTCAGGATAAGCGTTTTTTCCAGGGACTGGCGAGTCCGGCAGCAGCGGCACTACTAGTAGGTACCGTCTGGGTTGCAGATGATCTGGGTATGAGCGGTAATGACCTCGTTATTGAAGCCTTTATTCTGACGATTGTTGCCGGTTCGCTTATGGTCAGTAATATTCGCTACTACAGTTTTAAAGATATCGGTGCGAAGCATCGTGTGCCGTTTATAGCTATTCTGGCCGTGGTATTGATTTTCATGTTTGCATCAATCGATCCGCCCAAGGTTATTCTTGGTGGTTTTGTGCTCTATGCACTTTCTGGCCCGCTGATGATGTTAAAACGGCAAAAGAAAGTTGAAGAAGCCCCGGAAGAGAAAAATAGCTGATTGTCAGCTATTGGCATTTAGCTGAATTACCGTTATATTTCGAGCATGTACCAATCGTTAGACACTTTTGTTTCCCCAAAGTCTGCGAGCCTTCTAGCCCAGCAGGGTCTACTGCTGTCTGTACTATTTCTACTGCCGTGAGGCAGACATTAGAAATCCTGGCGAGGATCCACGCGCAAACAACATTATTTTAAACATCCTGAAAAAAGCAGGAGTTGTACGATGTCTACTTCAGACAGTAATAAATTAATTATTTTTGATACCACATTGCGTGATGGTGAGCAGAGTCCTGGCGCCTCGATGACGCGTGATGAAAAAATACGTATCGCCAGGGCGCTGGAAAAGATGCATGTTGATGTGATTGAAGCAGGTTTTCCAATTGCGAGTCCGGGTGATTTTGAATCGGTTAAAGCGGTTGCCGAAACCGTAAAAGATTCAACAGTCTGTGGCCTTGCACGGTCACTGGATAAAGATATTGAGCGTGCTGGCGAGGCTCTCAAGCCAGCCAACTCTGGGCGTATCCATACCTTTATTGCAACCTCGCCAATTCATATGCGAGAAAAGTTGCGCCTACAGCCGGATCAGGTTGTTGAACAGGCGATTCATGCTGTGAAGCTGGCAGGGAAATTTACAGATAACATCGAATTCTCTCCTGAAGATGCCGGACGTTCGGAGACCGATTTTCTTTGCCGCATCATCGAAGCGGTGATTGATGCTGGCGCAACTACAATCAATATCCCTGATACGGTTGGATATAACCTGCCACATCGTTTTGGTTCCCTGGTAGGTGAATTAATTGAGCGTATTCCAAATTCAGACAAGGCTGTCTTCTCAGTGCATTGTCATAATGATCTTGGTTTGGCCGTGGCGAACTCTCTGTCGGCCGTTATGCATGGCGCGCGTCAGGTTGAATGTACGATTAATGGTCTCGGAGAACGCGCTGGTAATGCTTCACTGGAAGAAGTGGTAATGGCTGTACGTACTCGACAGGATATGTTTGACTGCGATGTTGGTCTGGATACAACACAAATCATGACCTGCTCGCGTCTGGTATCGGGTATCACTGGATTTCCAGTGCAGCCTAATAAAGCCATCGTTGGTGCAAATGCTTTTGCTCATGAATCAGGTATCCATCAGGACGGCGTTCTGAAAAGTCGTGAGACTTACGAAATCATGCGAGCTCAGGATGTCGGTTGGGCAGCCAATAAAATTGTATTGGGTAAGCACTCTGGGCGTAACGCATTTAAAACCCGTTTGGGTGATCTCGGCGTAGAGTTCCAGTCAGAAGAAGAACTGAATAATGCATTTAGCCGCTTTAAAGATCTGGCTGATAAGAAGCATGAAATCTTCGATGAAGATTTACAGGCACTGGTATCAGAAACCACTGCTGATGAGGGTACAGAGAAATTCAAGCTGGTTGCCCTGAAGGTCTGTTCTGAAACCGGAGAAACTCCTGAAGCTACGGTTACCATTACGATTGATGGTGAAGAGCAACAAAGTAGCTCGGGTGGTGGTGGCCCCGTTGATGCCGCTTTGAAAGCTATTGAAGCTGTGGCTCAGTCTGACACTGATCTCCAGTTGTATTCAGTAAATAACATTACCAGTGGTACCGATTCACAGGGTGAAGTCACGGTTCGACTTTCGAAAGGCGGTCGAATTGTGAATGGTCTGGGCGCTGATACAGATATCGTTGTGGCTTCCGCAAAGGCTTATTTGAATGCGTTGAATAAAATCTTCAAGGAAGAAGAGAAGGCTCATCCTCAATTAGGCGACGTATAAACTTTGGCGACGGATCGTGATTATCTGAAATCTCTGGGTGTTCCCTTATGGGTGCCCAGGGATTTTCAGCTTCCTGAGGCTGAGCCTGATGTTGTTATAGAGCAAGCTCAACCGGTTGTTCAGGAAGAAGTTCAACCAGCTAATAGTGTTGTCGATGACATCAAGCTAACTCAGGCGCCAATTGATACCTCTGTATTAGACTGGGATAGGCTGCATGAGCATGTTCGTGAATGTACTCAATGTGGTTTACATGTTGGTCGCACTCAAGCGGTGTTTGGAGTTGGTAACCAAAGCGCAGATTTAATGGTGATCGGTGAAGCGCCAGGTGCAGATGAGGATCAACAGGGCGAGCCATTCGTTGGTCGTGCTGGGCAGTTACTGAATGAAATGCTTAAATCAATCAATCATCCGCGTGAATCGGTGTACATCGCGAATATTGTTAAATGTCGTCCACCAGAAAATCGAAACCCTCATCACGAAGAGGCACTTCATTGTAGTCCCTATTTACAACGTCAGATATCGTTAGTCTCACCTAAAGTAATTCTTGCTGTCGGCAAGGTTGCGGCGCAGAATTTATTACAAACCGACCTGGCGATTGGCAAAATGCGTGGTAATCAGTATCGCTATGCGGCCGGGGATATCCCGGTTATTGTGACTTATCATCCTGCCTATCTTCTGCGTAGCCCGCGAGAAAAACGTAAATCCTGGGAAGATCTGAAACAGGTGAAACAGCTACTGACATGAGTGCAGTTATTCAAAGCACACAAGGTTTTCGCCCAGTTCACCCTGAAGATATTCAACGAATTCTGCAAATCGAAGAATCCGCATACGAGTTCCCGTGGAGCAAAAGTCTTATTCAGGACTGTATGTCAGAGCAATATTATTTTTATGTCTCAATTTATGATGATGAGATTATCGGTCACGCGATTATGTCGTGTGCCGTTGAAGAAGCGCACATACTCAATATCTGTATCTCTCCGGATTATCAGGGAGATGGTCATGGTTTTGAGTTGATGCAGTTTATGCTGGAGTTGGCGGTGCGCCAACAGGCAAAGACAGCGTTTCTTGAAGTGCGGATTAGTAATACAAATGCACAACTACTGTATGAGAATATTGGATTTAATCAGCTTGGTAGCAGGCGAGATTATTATCCAGCGGGTGATAAGCGTGAGGATGCCTTGCTATATGCTAAAGACTTAAGTGTCATCCAATAATCGAGAGTGGCAATTCAATTTTAATTCCAAGCCCGCCGATAGGTGCATGAAAGGCCGATACGTGACCATCATGTGCCTCAACTAAGGATTGAACGAGTGACAAACCCAGGCCGGCACCGCCATGCTGACGATTACGCGAATCATCTGCCCGATAGAAACGATAAAAGAGATTTTTCAAAGTTTTCTCATCAACTCCTGGGCCAGAATCACTAAACGTTAATTCAGCATTTCCACCTGATCTTTTTAAAGTAACTTCGATCGTTGCTTTTTCTTCGCAGTAACGAAAACAGTTCTGAAACAGGTTTTGCATGATTTGTTGTAGACGACGAGAGTCACCCAAAATTTCCTGATTAGGTTCAATGTTACTGATGACGTTGATACCTCGTTGTCGTAGATTATTACTTCCGAGATCGATGGACTGAGAAACCAGTTGACTGAAGTCCAGGGGCAGACGTTGACAGACTTGTGTATCACTATCGGTCAGAGCAAGTTCATATAAATCATCAACCAGTAAGCGTAGTTGATCTACCGTGCCAGCAGTCAGCTTCAGTTGTTCCTGATCTAGCGGGCGGATACCGTCCTGCATCGCTTCAATCTGAGTCATTAAGGTTGCCAGGGGCGTTCTTAGCTCATGCGATACACTGGCCATACCTTCGCGACGTTGAGCTTCCTTTTTCTGGATAATATCTTCCTGGCGTGTGATTTCACTGACAAAGATTACAGTGAAAACAAAAACAACAACCAACGTGATCAATACACGCATCGCGATATTGAAGTCCAGAAAATAGAAGGCCTGTGGTAAAACAATGGCTAGCAGGATGAAAACAGCGATACGTGCATGACGCTGAGGCAGGATGAAATAGAACCCAGGTATTGCGGTGTAACTCCAGAAAGCACCAATAACGCCCTGTTGTTGGAATACCAGTGAAAAGAATATGACAACGCCTGGGACTATCATCATAAATGTTGTCCAGGGGTTGTATTTACCGCGCCAGTTTAACCAGGCGTTAAAACCGAATAGCACCATCACAAGAAAGCAACTAATGCTTAGCAATAAGCGCCCCTGGATGATGTTGTTAATGGCCATAAATGGCATAACCACCATGGTAGCAAGTGCGACCCATAGACTGGCTCGAAGCCGGTAATCGGCTTCTTCAATATGTAATGGAAACTTAAACACTATTCGTCGTCCAGATTGACGCGGTAACCCACTCCATAGACGGATTGAATGTAATCAGTAGAACTATCAGCTTCAGCGAGTTTCTTACGAAGATTTTTGACGTGTGTATCCACAGCGCGATCAGTAACGACGCGATTGTCGATATAGAGTTTTGACTGTAACTGCTCTCTTGAGAGAATGCGGCCTGGTTCTTTTAGCAGGGCATCCAATAGTCGAAGCTCAACGGGTGTCAGGTCGACAGGCTTTTCACGGACCATTGCCTGATGAGTGTCCTGATTGATTCGTAGCAGTGTATGACCAGCTGACGAGCCAGAGCGGTTGATGCGGCGTAGTACGGTTTTTACTCGGGCAACGACTTCGCGTGGGCTACATGGTTTACAAATATAGTCGTCGGCGCCTAGACCGAGCCCCAGGAGTTTGTCGACTTCATCAACTCGGGCAGTCACCATAATAATTGGTACTTCAGAAAAGTATCGAATCTCTCGACAGATATCGATGCCATTTTTAATAGGTAAGTTGATATCCAGCAGGATTAAATCAGGTGGTGTCTCTTTAACTAATTCAACAACGCCCTCACCAGTTGTCTTAACTGCGGTTTCAAAATCTGAAGCCTGAAGATAGTCTGACAGTAAATCGACAAGTAAAGGTTCATCTTCAACGATAAGTACTGTTGACATGATTAGTCTTTCTTTAGAAAAACGGTTTTATCATCATCTAAATCCTGGCTGTCTTTATCTCCATCATCAAGACTTTCTTCCCAGTTTAGAAGTTCTTCTTCGAGCGATACCTCTTCAACAGGTGTGTTGATATTATCGTGTATAGATAGTGTGTCGAGGCTAAAACTATTGGTTTCCATCAAAGTATCGCTTTCGTCTTCTTCTGCTTTATCGTTGCTTACTGGGTCATCAAGATCAAACTCTAGAGAGTGAGCACTGTCGAAAGTATCTTCTGGTTTTGAAGAGGTATCTTTGGTTTTTATAACGGGCGTATCAGCTTCAAACTCAAGTACATGGTCTGTCTCTTCACCTGGAGATAATTCATCTGATAACTGTCCTTTTTCACTAGCTGTTGTTGACTTATTAATTTCATCGTTTGACAGTAACTCATCAAAGCTTAAGGGTGATTCATCATCCAGAGACATGGTGCCGACCTGCATGGTATCGGCATCGTTGATATTGTTATTGTTTCGATTGTCGTCTTCGTGCAAAAAATCATCGTTATCGAGTAGGTCGTCAAACTGTAATTCTATATCATCTGTTTGTGTCGTAGGCGCTTCACTGGCTGAAATCTGCGGCTCTTCAGGCGTGGCTGGAGCGGCGGTTTCATTATCCAGAAGTTCATCGAAGCTAAGAGGTGAATCATCGTCGAGTGATACGGTACCGACATTCATCGTTTCGGCACCGGAGATATCTTCATCTTCCAGTGGAAGGTTATAAGTGCCGTCATCTGATGATGGTATTTTAACGGTATCGGAGTGTTCCTGGTCTCCCTCATCTGGCTCATATGCCTGCATAACGACAGTAGAAGATAAATCTGTATCAGATTCATCAAGCTGTTTCGCTGCTGAAGTCGCTAATGAACTTTTCTCACCGCTAAACAATAAATGGTCTGGAATATATGATTGTCCTAGTTCAACTGCCTTTGGCCATTCGCTGTCTTCAGCTTCCTGGGTAATAGAAGCAAGATGGTTGGCGTGGTAAATAAATTCATCCTGTTTATCTAGATGCATGACGATTTCAAGCATCTGTAACCGGTAGGCTGGGTTTTCAGGAGCAATGCCGATTAAGTCCAGCATCAGGCGATAGGCATTATCCATATCGCCGAAAGCAATACACATATCAGCTTCCTGTAACAGGTTTTCTTCGCTGACTGCTGGTTCAGGTGCTGCTTCTTCCGTAATGGTTGCCTGATCGTCTGGAGTTGGTTCAGAATCAGCAGGTTGTGAGCTATCCATATTGCTAACTTCTTCACTAGCTGCTTCCATAGTACTGACAGCATCTGGTTCGGTGATATCTTCCTCTGGCGGAGTCCATACCAATTCCTGATCATCATCGCTCGGTATGTCCTTAGATTTCCGTCGCATGAAAATGAAATATGCAATCAAACCGATAGCAGCGAGGATAGTGATTATTTCAATGAGCAGGCGAAGATAATTCGTTTCTTCTGCTTGCGGTATGGGGCTGTCTTCTTCCGTTATTGAAGTCGCGTGTTCTGCCTGAGGTTCTTGAGTCTGATCTGTAACACGCTCAAGTGAATGTATTTTTGTCTCTGCTTTCAGCGAAAGTAGTTCTTCCTTCTGATAGAGCGATTGACGAAGCTTTGTGACATCATTTCTTAGCTTGGCAAGCTCTTTTTCCATCTCAGTGACTTCAGCATTAAGTCGTGCTTTGACTTCTGGATCAGGTTCAATGGCTTTACTTAATGATGTCTCTGGTGCTTCGTAAACAACCGTACCAGAACCTTCAGCTGGGATAGCCTCATCTTCAGCTTCTTCACCAGAGAGCTTTAACTGTGACGGTTCAGATGATGGTTCTGTATCTGGGAGTGGCTTACTAGTAATAGGTTCTTCTGCTTTTGTTTCACTAATTTGCTGGTCAGGCGTGCCGCCTGTGCCTGGTTCGCTGACTATAATTTCTGCTGTCGCAGCTTCGACGGGTTTCACCTGTTCGCCAATCGTGCCGTTGAGTAAAACCTGAAATCGTTGTTTCGCCTGCCCTGGATCGAGGCTGTTTATCTGGTTGTTGTCTGGGACGTCGAGCGTATGACTGGCTTTTATGCGATTAATGTCCTGAGCAATAAATGCCTGCGGGTTATGGTTATACAGTGCAACCATGGTTTGCTCGGCCGAAGCATCAAGCTGGTTTTCCTGTCTGATTCTCTGTGCAATGCGGGACAGCGTATCCCCTGATTGAATGGTGTATCTGGATATGGGCCCGGATACGATCGATGACTCGGAAGTAATCGGCCGACGTTGTAAATTTCTCTGTATTTTAAGGTTAGCCTTTGGTCTGGCCGCGCTTACGGCAGCTTGAATAACGGGTTTCGGATCGATAAGAAATGACAGCTCACGCTCAATCTGTAGCTGCCCTGCGCTGACTCGAAGCGTAAAGTGAACAATCGGCTCATTGATAACCGTACGCGTTTTAGCAACTAGAGAAATATCACCATCAGGTTTGGTTATCTGCTCGAAGCGTAAATCAGGAACCCACTCATTGACCTGGGTTCTGCTCTGAGTCTGGCTGGCAGAGATATTGAGGTCTTTTTCCTCTTCACTGAGTCGTAGGGGAATCTCAATAAATAGCGGCTCACTCAGATAAGATTTCAGCTGGGGCTCTCCAAGCCCAAAAGCATGCAGGGGCGAGCTTATGATCATCAAAACTGATGTGACTGCGCACCCTAGTACTCGAATGTAAGTTCCGTTCATGTACATCTTTACTCGTTTCTCCCCGAAACAACAAAGCCGCGAAAATGCGTATTAATTACACAATGCGGCCTCATCGCCAGTATACCGATAAGAATCACTAGAATAAAACCATGATGCATGGGCTTTCAGGGGTATCTGCATTACAATTCGCGCCCGCTGTAAAAAGTGGCCGTTATTTATAGAATTTGTGGTTAATACATGTCCAATCTTCAAGAGCAAATCGGCAAACGTCGCACGTTCGCCATTATTTCGCACCCGGATGCCGGTAAGACAACGCTGACCGAACAGTTGTTGTTATACGGTGGTGCTATCCAGATGGCGGGTACCGTCAAAGGTCGTAAGGCCGCACGTCATGCAACCTCTGACTGGATGGACATGGAGAAACAGCGTGGTATCTCGGTGACATCCTCCGTGATGCAGTTCCCCTACGCCGATGCCACAGTCAATTTACTCGATACACCGGGACACGAAGATTTTTCGGAAGACACCTATCGCACATTAACTGCGGTTGATTCAGCACTCATGGTTATTGATGTGGCCAAGGGTGTTGAGGAACGAACCATCAAATTGATGGAAGTCTGTCGTTTACGGGATACGCCTATCTACACCTTTATCAACAAACTCGATCGTGAAGGCAGAGATCCGATTGATTTAATGGATGAAGTGGAAGAAGTCCTGAAAATTCCATGCGCTCCAATTACCTGGCCTGTCGGTATGGGTAAAGAACTGAAGGGTATTTATCATTTATATAAAGACGCGGTTTATTTATACCAGCCGGGTGACCGTGGGCAGATGAAAGAAGATGTCGTGATTCAGGGATTGGATAATCCTGAACTCGATGAGTTGCTCGGTCCTAAGGCACAGGATCTGCGTGATGAAATCGAGCTCGTTAAAGGCGCGAGTCATGAATTCGATGCAGAAATGTATCTACAGGCAAAACTGACCCCAGTCTTTTTTGGAACAGCATTGAACAACTTTGGTATTCGCCAGCTGCTCGATGATTTTGTGGTCTATGCCCCCAGGCCACATTCGCAGCAAAGCGAACAACGAGAAGTCGTGCCTGATGAAGAAAAGTTAAGCGGCTTTGTGTTTAAAATTCAGGCAAACATGGATCCGCAACATCGTGATCGTATTGCTTTTATGCGTATTTGCTCTGGTAGCTACCACAAGGGCATGAAAATGCATCATGTGCGCTCTGGTAAGGATATGAAAATTGCTGATGCTCTAACGTTTTTCTCCTCTGATCGTGGCCATATCGAGGAGGCTTATGCGGGTGACATTATTGGTTTGCATAATCATGGTTCGATTAATATCGGTGATACGTTTACCGAAGGTGAAAAATTACGTTTTACCGGTATCCCAAATTTCGCCCCAGAACTATTTCGTCGCGCGCAACTCAAAGATCCGCTAAAGATGAAGGCATTGCAGAAAGGCCTGGAGCAGCTGTGTGAAGAGGGTGCGACGCAGTTACTAAAGCCCATAACACGTAATGATCTGATTATTGGCGCCGTGGGTGTACTTCAGTTTGATGTGGTGCAGGAGCGTCTAAAGACGGAATACAAAGTTGACTGTATATTTGAAGCCGTGCCGGTACAGACCGCTCGCTGGGTACAGTCCAATGATGCGAAACGCTTTGAGGAATTTAAGAAAAAGCTGGCTGATAATCTGGCTTATGATCACAGTGGTAATCTGGTTTATATCGCCACCAGCCGGGTTAACCTGAATTTGACCATAGAGCGTTGGCCTGAGATTGAATTTTTCTCGACACGAGAACATGGCATGTCTTCTGGATAGTATTGGGCTAATCTTGAATATTCATAAATATCCCCGATATGAGGACTAACTTATATTTTGAGGATTCGTTATGTCGAACAGTTTGAATATTGTTTGTCCGTACTGTCATGCGACCAATCGGGTGCCTGCTGAAAAGCTGGATGCGGGGCCCAGGTGCGGCAAGTGCAAAGGTGATGTCCTGCAGGGGCCGGTTGATCTCGGAGCTGCAAATTTTCAGCAACATGTTTCCCGGAACGACTTGCCCGTAATTGTCGATTTCTGGGCCTCCTGGTGCGGACCGTGCAAGATGATGGCGCCGGTTTTTTCGCAGGTTGCAGAGCAGTTGAAAACACGTGCACAGTTTGCCAAAGTGAATACCGAAACCGAACAGCAACTGGCAGGTCAATATGGCATTCGTAGCATCCCGACGCTTATTGCATACAAGGATGGGCAGGAAGTCTCCCGTCAGTCAGGTGCTCTCGATGCGCAAAGTCTAACCCAATGGGTGAATAGTATTGCTTGATAGACGACTTTTTCTCATAGCTTTTGCCGGTCTCGTACTGACAGGATGTCTGGGATCAACGCGCCCAGACCAATATCTGGCGATGTATCAGGACTTTCCTCCAGGGCAGCAACAGTTTCAGGTCTGTCATGATGTTGGTTGCGAAAATCTGACCGAAGTTGTGTTATCTGAACGACAATGGGAAAACTTACGTCGTCACTTTAATCGTAAAGCCATATCTGCTCATCAGGAGCGCCTGAGAATTGCTACAGCAATTGCCGAGTTTGAACGTCTTGTTGGGCCGATAGCAAATACCATGTATGACGAAGCCGAAAATAATGGCTCGTTCAGTGGGAAAGGCAATCAACTCGATTGTATTGCCGAGGCAGTTAATTCAACAACGTATCTAACGCTATTTCAGCAACGAGACTGGTTGCACTGGCATCGTGTTGCCTTGCCGCGTCATCGCGGTTGGGCTAGCCTGTTAGGTCCTCATAACACTGCGGTTATTCAGGAAATCGCCACAGGTAACGAGTTTGTTGTTGATAGCTGGTTTGAAGCCAATGGCTTATTACCGCATGTTGTCCCACTAGAAACCTGGCTGGCCGGCTACTTCCCAGCGGGTAAAAAATAAATATTGATCAAAAGAAGGAAAGATCATGTCTGAGATTACGATTTATCATAACCCGCGTTGTTCAAAGAGCCGTATGACAAAAGCGATATTAGATGATAAAGGACTGGACTATAACGTTGTTGAATATCTGAATGAGGCCCCAACGGCAGAGAAACTGAAACAGATACTAGGCATGCTAGGTAAATCGCCAATTGAAGTGATCCGTACAGGCGAAGCGTTATTCAATGAGCTGGGTTTGACTAAGAACGATGAGCGTAGCGATGATGAATGGATCGATATCATGGTATCGAATCCAAAACTTATTGAACGCCCCATCGTGGTGAACGGAAACAAAGCGGCACTGGGGCGCCCACCGGAAGATGTGGAAGCTATTCTGTAGGCATGGCAATCAAGCCTGACGATATTCTTGATTTCTGGTATTCCAGCGCGATGAAGTCTCGCTGGTTTAATTCAACACCAGAGCTGGATGAACAGATACGAAATAATTATGAAGCTATCTGGGAACAGGCAAGAGATGGTGAACTAGATCATTGGCAGGAAACGGCAGAAGGCTGTCTGGCGCTAGCAATTGTTCTCGATCAATTACCTTTGAACATGTTTCGAGGAGATGCGAAAAGTTTTTGTACAGAAGCAAAAGCGATTGAAGTCAGTCATGCCGCGATCAACAAAGGTCTTGATAAGGAAATTGAAAAAGAATGTGTCGCCTTTCTCTATATGCCATTAATGCATAGTGAAGATATGGGGGATCAAAACTTATCAGTTGAGTTATTCCAAACAGCCGAACTCGAACACAATGCACGCTTCGCTAGACACCATCGCGACATCGTCAAACGCTTCGGACGTTTTCCACATCGTAATGCGTTATTGGGTAGAGAAACTACGTCGGAAGAAATTGAATATTTGAATTCGAAAGAGGCGTTTACCGGCTAGGCTGTTTTCAATCTTTGATAGACACGTTCATCTAGCCAGTAGTCAGGCTTCATAAAATTGCCGGTACGGATAAAGCCAACATGACCGCCATGTGGGCTTAATTCCATTTCAACACAATCAGGTAGCTCTTCAGTCGTGGGTATGGCAGTTGGAGTCATGAAAGGATCATCCTGAGCATGAATGATTAACGTTGAAGTTTTAATTGTTGGTATAAACTGACGTGAACTACATTTGGTGTAGTAATCTTCTGCGCCTTTAAAACCATGTATTGGTGCAGTGACTTTATCGTCAAATTCAAACAGCGTTTCGATTTCATGTTTTTCTGGAACTCGTATCGATAGCTCCATCATCGATGCTTTTTCAAATAAGGTGCGTTGTAGGCTATTAAGCAGATGTCTTTGATAGATGCGTGCCGTGCCTTTCTCCAGTGTTTCTGCAGCTATTGCCAGATCGAAGGGAACGGATATGGCAATAGCTGATGCAATACCGCTTAGGTCTCCGGATTCGCCAAGGTATTTCAATAACACATTACCGCCGAGTGAGACGCCGATAACGTGGATACGCTTATCGGGATAGCGTTGCTTGAGTAGCTGTAGAACATGTTGCAGATCACTCGTTTCGCCTGAGTGGTAGCGACGAGCAAGGCGGTTCGGTTCGCCTGAGCAGCCTCTAAAGTGCATGAAGACCGTGTGTTTACCAGCATTATGTGCGGCACGAATCAGTGGGCCGGGGTAGTGTGACTGTAGTGAGCCCTCCAGTCCGTGGAGTATTAAACACAGGTCACCTGATTGCTCCGGCATCCAGGCTAGATCTAGAAAATCACCATCGGGTAATTCAAGTCTTTCGGATGTCAGTGGCAAGTCGAGTCGTGCCCTGAATTGGCTGGGCCACAGTGTTTGCAGGTGGGGATTTTTGAGCCACCAGAGCGGGGTAAAGGATGATAGCGACATAGAATTTATCATTTTTGCAGAAATTACATTTTAAGTTTACATTTGTTCACAAATTCACCATGATTAGACTAGTAAGTACAAAAAAATCTATGGGTGATGCACTATCATCCGCACCAAATATGAGTATATGTTTTGGCTATTTAGAAGATACATATGCACATATTTAGGTTTGAAATCGGGGGCTCCAAGTCTGAATTTAATGACAAGCAGTTTAATTGTTTGTCACGAATCTATTGGCACTAATTTTATTAGTTGCCGCTGACTTTTTTCCTTCAATAATAATTAATTTAATGTATCTACGGTTTGTACTAATGCTTAAATACTCGATCCTGTTCATTGCTGTTTCGCTGATCGCACCTTCGACTCAGGCCATAACACTAAATCAATATGTCGAGGACGTCATACTCAATAAGCCCCAAGTGATGCAACGCATTCATACTTATCGGCAAATTGTGGAAGACGAGAATATTGCAGCGAGAGGATGGCGACCAAAGGTCGATTTATCTTTTTCCACCGGGGCTTACTCGACTAAATCTCCAATTACTAACCTGGACCGTCAGAACTATGGTTCTTATCGATCAGATTTGATTGTGACGCAAAACCTTTTCAACGGCTACGATACAACAAATGCTGTTAAACAGGCGCAGGCTCGTATCCTGTCTGAGCTGAATAGAGTTTTTGATGAAGCAGATAATGCAGCCCTTGAGGGCATTACTTATTATTTCGAGGTTTTAAAGCAACAACGAATTCTCGAATTGGCTGACATGAATGTTGAGGCCCATGAAAAGATCCTTGAGAAAATACATCAGCGGAATATTTCTGGTGTTGGCCGCAAGTCAGAAGAAGAACAGATCCGTGGTCGACTCGCTCAGGCACGAGCAGGCGTTATTGCGCAGAAAAATAATCTTGAGGATGCTCTAACCAGAATTCATTCAAGTCTTGGTCGTTATATTGCGTTGCAAGATTTTGAAAAGCCAGAAATACCCATTGTCCCAAGAGGCGATATCGATGCCTTACTGGATAGTGCATTCAATATTCATCCAGCGATGAAATCTGCAGCATTAAATATCAAGGCCGCAGAATTCGATTATGCGAGAGCAAAGAAAAATAATTACCCGCAGGTCGATGTGCAGCTGACAAAAACTGTGGGTGATGATATCAGTGGCTATAACGGCGAGACAGATGATCTGAGCGCGGCTATTAACCTTACGTATAACTTATATAATGGTGGCGCAGATAAAGCGGCTCGTCGCCAGAAATTAAGCGCTGTCTATGAGCATCGCGCTTACTCAGTCAGGGTAAAACGGCAGATTGTTGAAGTGCTGCGTTTGGCGTGGACAGCACAGCAGGCATTGCATAGCCAGTTTGAGCACCTTGATGACTATGCCCGAAGAATGGATAAAACCTTTCAATTGTATCTTGAAGAGTTTCAGGTTGGCCGTCGTGATTTACTGGATTTGCTTGATGCTGAAAGTGAGAGGAATACTGCGCAGGTTATTCGGGCCCGGGCTTATTATGACGGGCTAATATCGATATACCGAGTTTATGAAGGCGGAGGGCAGCTATTTAATGCGCTAGGTCTGGATGTTGTATTGCAGGATGAACAACTGCGTATGGTTACGTTAGAGGTTAATGACATTGATCGCTTGCCATTTAGTTCTGATGAAGATACCGATGGTGAGGAAAATGCCTACGATCATTGCGATTCAACGCCCAAAGGCACTAAAGTTAACGAATATGGCTGTGGCGTAGTATTAAATCCGGTCTTTGGAATCCTGGAAAAACAACAGACTGATCGTCGGGTCGAAAATCTCAACTTTATCTACAAAACTAATAATTTAACGTCTGATTCGCTTCGCAGCGTGCAATTATTAATTAATGATCTCAAATCTACGGCGCCAGATTCTCACATCCATATTTATGCCTACAGTGATAGCATCGGTTCTGCTGGGTATAACCTGAAACTGTCTCAGACTCGTGCAGATGCCATTAAAGACATACTTGTTAAGGCTGGATTTAAAGCTAGTTTAGTGACAGCTGTGGGTAAAGGTGAAAGTGATCCGGTAGCCGATAACAATACGGCAGAGGGACGTGCTAAAAACCGCCGTGTTGAGTTTATGATTATGCCCAAAGTAAATGTTTCAAATACTGTTATCAGTGAGAATCTGACGTTCGCCTATAAATCTGAAGACTTAACAGATGAAGGCAAAAATAACTTGAACGAAGTATTGAAACAACTAAATGAATTTAGTCGAAATTCGCACATTAAAGTTAATGCCTATAGCGATAATATTGGTTCGACTTCCTATAATTCTGAACTGTCTCAGCGCAGAGCAAATCGTGTAAAACAATATCTTGTTGAGGCTGGTTTTGACCGCAGCCAGATTAATGCGACTGGCATGGGTGAATTAAATCCAATAGCCGACAATGCAACAGAAGAAGGTCGCGCTAAAAACCGACGTGTTGAGTTTTTGGTAATGGATATATGAGTGATGTTTCATACTCTATCCGTTTGATTGGATGAATACTGATACTGAAGATGCGCGTCAATGGGATCCGCTTCTAAAATGTGTCGCACGATTTACTGAATTATATTCATCACCGGTTCCTATTCAGTCGCTTGTGGCTGGACTGCCAGTGAAGCCAGGGGCTGCAGGTCCAGAACTTTTCTCCGTTGATAACTCAAAAGGGCTCTTTTCGCGCGTAGCGAAACGTGCGGGCTTTCGTTCTCGTTTGATTCAGCGCGAGATTGCTGATCTATCAAACTTATTGTTGCCGTGTATCCTGGTGTTAAAAGATGGCAATGCATGCATTCTTGAAAAGGTAGATGCGGATGAAGGTATTGCCAAAGTTATATACCCCGAAATAGAACAGGCCGAAGACTGGGTCTCCTTAGATGAGCTGGCTACAGAGTACCTGGGCTATGCCTTCCTGTTGAAAAAACGATATCACTACCAAAGCCGTCAGCAGCATATTGCTGCTGATGCACATCATCATTGGTTCTGGGGGACTCTAGGCAGGGCTAAAGCCATTTTTCTGAATGTCATAGTGGCATCAATCGTGATCAACTTATTCATTTTGGCAACACCGATATTTACCATGAATGTGTATGATCGAGTTGTACCGAATGATGCCATTGAAACGCTCTGGGTATTGGCAGTAGGCGTATTAATTGTTTATATGGTTGATCTGGTATTACGTTTTTTACGCACTTACTTGCTGGAAATCGCGGGTAAGAAATCCGATGTCATTATGTCCTCAATCTTATATGAGCAGGTGATGGGGTTGCGGATGGATGTTTGGCCGAAGAGTGTTGGTGTGATGGCCAATACTCTTCGTGAGTTTGAGTCTATCCGTAGTTTTTTTACATCGGCAACGCTGGTTTCTCTGGTGGATATACCGTTCGTTGTCATCTTCCTGATCGCGATTGCTTATATTTCTGGGCCAGCCGTTCTGGTGCCGATAGTAAGTATTGCTATTTTGCTGATCTATAGCGCTTTCTTAATCAAACCATTACGTGAAAGCATTGAGAGTACCTATCAGGCATCTGCAGCAAAACATGCTTTATTGGTGGAGAATTTACATTCTATTCACGCCGTGAAGACAATGGGGGTATCGCATCATTCTCAGTGGGAATGGGAGGAAGCGACAGGAGATATAGCTACCAAGTCTTTACGGTCTCGCATGTTATCTGGCTCTATAACGATCTTTACCCAGTTTCTAATGCAGTTGAGTACAGTCGGTTTGTTAATAGTAGGTGTATATCAGGTGCAGGCTCTGGAATTAACATTGGGTGGATTGATAGCGATTGTTATTCTTTCCTCGCGCGCCGTAGCACCAATTGCCCAGGTGGCATCGCTCGTTGCCAATTATCAACAGACAAAAACGGCCTACTTACAGCTTGACGAGATTATGCGCCAGCCCGTCGAACGACCTGAGGAAAAGCGCTATGTGAAAGTGGGTCAGTTCAAAGGTGAATTCCGACTGGATAACGTTGATTTCACCTACAGCGGTAATGAATGGAGTACGTTAAAGGGCGTGTCGTTACACATTAAGCCGGGTGAGCGGATCGGTGTTGTCGGTAAGATTGGTTCAGGTAAATCGACATTGGCCAATATGCTGATTGGTTTATATCGTCCAGATTCAGGCGCCATCTTAATTGATGATATTGATCAGCAGCAGATCGACCCTGCTGAACTACGTCGAAATATTGCTTATCTTTCTCAGGAGGCTGGATTATTTAGGGGCACTGTCAGAGACAACATCCTCTACAAGGATCCGCATAGTCATGATGAAGTGATGCTGAACGCTTCCAGGCTTGGAGGTGTTGATTTATTTATAAACCGTTCTCCTCATGGCTTTGATACAGCAGTAGGAGAGCAAGGTGCCGGTTTATCTGGGGGACAGCGACAATCGGTGGCGCTTGCTCGAACGCTCTTATTAGAAAGCCCTGTTGTTGTGCTTGATGAGCCAACCAGCTTGATGGATAACACAACCGAAAGTCAGGTCAGGCAAAGGCTTCTGGAATATACAAAAGATCGTACGCTAATTCTTATAACTCATAAATCCGAGATGCTGGAGCTGGTTGATCGCTTACTCGTAGTTGATGATGGTCGTATCGTGCTGGATGGTCCTAAGGATCAGGTTATCCAGAAGTTGCGGGAGAATTAAATTGGCTATTGGTTCCGGATTCCGCACACTCAAACGCATTCTCTCGCAGATGAACCAGCCATCACAGTCTTCTGAGGATAGCGGAAACTATAGCGATAGAGATCTGGCGTACATGCAAAGCCTGTCCGCCGCAGTTACTCAGCACGCTCCTATCTTTACCTTCTGGATTATCGGATCAATTCTTTCTGTCTTGCTATTGCTTTATATCTGGATGGCCTGGGCCGAGCTGGATATTATTGTTAAGGCAAACGGCAAAGTTATTCCATCCAGTCAGTTACAACGAATACAGAGCCTTGAAGGTGGCGTTGTTTCCGAAATCCTGGTTAAAGAGGGCGATGAGGTAAAGGTCGGTCAGCCTCTCATGAAGATCAGTGATATTCCCTTCCTGAGTTCATATGAAGAAAACAGCATTAAACACCTGGAGCTGAGAGCTCGTATTGTACGACTAAATGCGGAGGCTAATGATATTGAGTTTGGTCTCGATGAGACCGTCCAGGAAAAAATGCCTGACCTGCTGGAATCAGAAAAGCGCCTATATTTGAGTAACAAAGCACAGCTGGACCAGGAGATTAGAATTCTTGATGAGCAGGTTAAACAAGCTGAAAATCAGTTGCTGGAGTCTGAGTCACTTGAAAAACAGTTCAGGAAAAGTCTTGCGTTGTTGCGCAAAGAACTGCGCATAAAAAAGCCTCTGGTTGATAGGCAGGTATTAAGTGAAGTCGAATACATTCAGCTTCAGGTTAAAGAAGCTGAAACAGAAGGTGAACTGGAATCAGTCAAAGTCTCACTGCCGCGGATACGGTCACAATTGGTGGAGGTTGAGCGTAAGCTAGAGCATACGACACTGGAGTTCCGTAACCGTGCTCGCAAAGAATTAAATGAAGTGGTAGCCGAGGTTTCCAGGATCAATGAAGCGCAAACTGCTTTGGCAGATCGAGTGGCAAGAACAACTTTGCGTTCATCTACGAATGGGACCATCAAACGTATTCTGGTTAGTACCATTGGCGGCGTTATCAAATCTGGCAATGATGTTATCGAAGTGGTTCCTCAAGAAGACTCATTGCTGGTGGAAGCACAAATCCGGCCAGCTGATATAGGTAATGTGGAAATCGGTCAACCAACGCGTATTAAATTCACAGCTTATGATTTTGCTATCTACGGCAGTGTGAAAGGTACAGTTAAATACCTCGGTGCAGATACGATTACAAACGAAGATGGAATTAGTTTTTATATCGCTAGGGTCGAACCAGAGAAATCGTACCTGGGTGATGAATCTCACCAGCGATTTATCAAGGTTGGAATGACTTCTGAGGTCGACATTATCACCGGAAAGAAGACGATTCTTGATCACCTCCTGAAGCCGTTTAACCGAGCTTTAGATTCGGCTCTCAGAGAAGGGTAGTACTTTTATCATTTATTGGGTGGTGAATGTAAAATTATGTCAAAACTAGCAGTTTTATTCCATTTTCATATAGGAGCTAGTGATAATATTATAGTATTTAAATTACCCCTACTGTTAGCATGTGTAAGTTAGGTGGTTATTGTATGGTTTATTTTAGTTAGGGGTGTGTCGAAATGGCTGGCCAAATCGTAGGGCATTTACTCGAAGCCGATGGCGTTGTTCAGGTTAGAACAGCCGATGGCATTATCAAAGTTCTAAACGCTGGAGATGCGTTGCACGCGGGCGATATCATCATGACTTCTACGGGAAGCGATGTCATTGTCAGTTTCCTTGATGGACGACAGCTTCAGCTCGATGGTGGCTCCGAAACTTTGATTGACCAGAGTTTAGTTAACTTCGATGCCTTCTCCACGAATAATCCACAATCAAATACGCCAGGCGATAATGCTCCCTCACCTGGTGGTCCCACGGGTGGTAATGATCAATCATCAGGCCAGCAGAATCAGCAATCGAATCGTCGACCTAATCAGCCCCAAAACCAGCAATCAAATCAGTCAGGTGAAAACCAGGACACAAACTCCAATTCTCAATCCAATAATGATGACTTAGAGCGAGATAACTCCGTAGGTGGCGTTGATACGCGTGATACCGAAGGGGACGGTACAGAGACTAGTAACGTAGATACCCGTGGTACAGATTCATTTGAACGGGATGGAGATGGCACCAATGTCGATACGCGTGGTACCGATACATTTGAACGGGAAGGCGACGGCACCAATGTCGATACTCGAAGTGGGGACACTTTTGAGAGAGAAGGCGATGGCACTAATGTCGATACGCGCGGTACCGGTACCTTCCAAAGAGAAGGTGATGGCTCCAATGTAGATACGCGCGGCACAGATACTTTCGAACGCGATGGTGGTGATGGCGATGTCGATACCCGTGGTACCAGTACCTTCGAAAGAGATGGTGGAGATGGCAATGTCGATACCCGTGGTACATCCACGTTTGATACTAATTCAGGAGTGGATACTCCAAACGATGGTGGTGTTGATACCCGTGATAGTGGTTTCGGGGGTGAGTCAGGTGGAACTACAACGCCACCGGTTATTCCGCCAGCTGTAATACCGCCGGGTACACCGACGACATTTAACATAAATGATGTATCTGTCAGTGAAGGTGGCGTTATTACATTCACCGTCACTCGTTCCGGTGATTACGC
>CALODD010000040.1:0-59956 GCA_942491945.1 uncultured Gammaproteobacteria bacterium
AAAATGATGAGATATCGCTTATCATTAATACCACAGAAGGTAAGCAGGCGATTGCGGACTCGTTTGAAATACGACGTGAGGCATTACAGCGTAAGGTTTACTATACGACGACGGTGGCGGGTGGACATGCCACTTGCATGGCAATTAAACATCGCAACGATACCAGCGTAAATCGTTTGCAAGATATACATCGAGATGTAGCTAATGGATAAAGTTTACTTAACAAAGCGTGGCGCTGAGCTGCTGCGAGAAGAATTAAAACAACTAAAATCAGTTGACCGTCCACGCATAGTGCAGGCTATTGCAACAGCACGTGAACATGGTGATCTGAAAGAAAATGCCGAGTATCACGCGGCGCGTGAGCAGCAAAGTTTCTGTGAAGGTCGTGTCAAAGATATCGAAGGCAAGCTTTCTAATGCGGAAGTGATTGATGTCACTCTGGTTAACGCCGGCGGCAAGGTGATTTTCGGAGCGACTGTTGATCTGGTGGATGAAGATACGGAAGAAGAAATTACTTATCAGATCGTCGGTGAAGATGAAGCGGATATAAAACTGAATCGTATTTCGTATATGTCACCATTCGCCAAGGCTTTAATTGGCAAAGAAGAAGGTGACGTTGCTGAAGTCCAGGCGCCGGGTGGTGTGCGCAACTTCGAAATAGTCGAAGTTCGTTACGAATAATCTCTCGTTAGGCTTTCAGGTTAACGACTGGATTCTGAGCGTTACGTCGAAAAAATACCGCTATATTGCCGATGCGCTGAATTAGCTCGGCTTTTGATTGCTCTTTCATCTGGTCTATTGCCTGGTTTCGCTCGTCGCGATCACCAACACTGACCTTCACTTTTATGAGTTCATGTCTGAGTAAGGCTTCTTCTAATGCAGCGAATACGTTTTCACTTAGACCAGACGAACCAACCATGACGACGGGCTTTTTTGAGTGCGCGAGTCCGCGTAGTAACTTTTTCTGTTTTTCTGTAAGCATGTGATTATCATCACTTGCTTTAGCCTGGACAGCAATCATTAATTAGGGATACAGAGTTAGAATTTGTCATGAGTCAGCGTGGTAAAAGTCGATCAGCATGGATGCAGGAACATCTGGATGATCCGTTTGTCAAAAAGGCTAATGCTGAAGGCTGGCGTTCGCGTGCGGTTTATAAACTTCAGGAAATAGATGAAAAAGATCGTTTGATTAAACCGGGTATGCGGATTGTGGATTTGGGTGCGGCACCTGGCGGATGGTCTCAGTATGCGACGCGCAAGTTGAGTGGAAAGGGACAAATTGTCGGTCTGGATATTTTGCCGATGGACCCATTACCTGATGTGATATTTATCCTGGGCGATTTTACCGAGGATGAACCCATTCAGGAATTGTTGAAAACTTTGGATAATCAGAAATGTGACCTTGTAATGAGCGATATGGCCCCCAATATGAGCGGTATGAAGGCGGTTGATCAGCCTCGATCAATTTACCTGGTTGAGTTGGCGCTGGATTTAGCAGGACAGGTCTTGCACCCCAATGGGGTGTTTTTAGCAAAAGTTTTTCAGGGTGAAGGTTTTGATGAGCTGGTGCGTAATATGCGTCAGCAATTCAAAACGGTTATGAGTCGGAAACCCGCAGCCTCTCGCGCCCGTAGCCGTGAGGTGTATCTCCTGGGTAAGGGTATTAGGGAAGGTTGATAGTGCGTATACTGTGGCCTTTAAGTTGTAACGAATTAGCACGGAAGGTGCAGCTGTGAACGATATGGCAAAAAACATTATTCTCTGGGTGATTATCGCGATCGTCCTGATTTCGGTATTCAATAATTTCAGCCAGAACGCTGCGCGTAATGGTGAAATGGCTTATTCAGATTTTGTCGCCCAGGTGAAGCAGGGGCAGATTCGTGATGTAGCCATCCAGGGTAAGACCATCACGGGTAAGAAAAGCAGTGGCGAGGTATTCAAAACCTATAACCCTGAGACCGATAATACCCTCTAATTACAACGTTATTTGATAACGATGTTCGCGTAGAAGGTGAGCCGCCGGAGTCGCAGCCGTTACTGATTACATTGTTGATACACAGGTTCCAGCTGTTATTAATCATCTGACTTTATCTATTCTTTATGCGCCAGATGCAGGGCGGCGGCGGTGGCCGAGGGGCGCTGTCATTCGGTAAGTCCAAGCACAAGATGTTTGGCGAAGATCAGGTCAAGATTACGTTTAACGATGTCGCCGGTGTTGAAGAAGCCAAAGAAGAGGTTTTTGAGCTGGTTGAATTCCTGCGTGATCCGTCCAAATTTCAGAAACTGGGTGGTGCGATACCGCGCGGTGTCTTGATGGTGGGTTCGCCAGGTACCGGTAAGACACTGCTTGCAAAAGCGATTGCCGGTGAAGCTAAGGTGCCATTCTTCAGTATTTCCGGTTCTGATTTTGTAGAAATGTTTGTTGGTGTCGGTGCATCGCGTGTACGCGACATGTTTGAACAGGCCAAGAAGCATTCTCCTTGCATCATCTTTATCGACGAAATTGATGCTGTAGGTCGTCATCGTGGTGCCGGTTTAGGTGGTGGTCATGATGAGCGTGAACAGACCCTGAACCAGTTGCTGGTTGAAATGGATGGTTTCGAAGGTGGTGAAGGCGTGATTGTTATTGCGGCAACCAACCGCCCTGATGTACTTGATCCAGCACTCTTGCGTCCAGGTCGTTTTGATCGTCAGGTGGTTGTCCCTCTGCCGGATGTACGTGGTCGTGAACAGATTCTGAAAGTGCATGCGCGTAAAGTCGCGCTGCAGGAAAATACCCCTCTCGAATTAATTGCTCGTGGCACGCCTGGATTTTCAGGTGCTGATCTGGCGAATCTTGTGAATGAAGCTGCCCTGTTTGCTGCTCGTTCGAACAAGAAGCAAGTCGATATGGAAGACTTCGAGAAAGCCAAAGACAAAATCATGATGGGCGCAGAACGCCGCTCCATGGTTATGTCAGACGAGACGAGAAGAAACTTACGGCTTATCATGAGGCCGGTCATGCCGTTGTCGGGCGTAAGGTTCCGGAACATGATCCTGTCTACAAGGTGACGATTATTCCACGTGGCCGTGCGCTTGGTGTGACGATGTTCCTGCCGGAAGAAGATCGCTATAGCCATTCCAAGCAACGATTACGATCTTCTATTTGTAGCCTGTTCGGTGGGCGAATTGCAGAAGAGATTATTTTTGGTAGTGATGCGGTAACCACAGGTGCATCAAATGATATAGAACGCGCTACCGATATTGCACGCAATATGGTGACCAAGTGGGGCTTATCGACAAGATGGGGCCACTGGCGTACGGTGAAGATGATGGCGAAGTGTTCCTGGGACATTCGGTGACGCAGCATAAGAATATGTCCGACACCACGATAAATGCTATTGATGAGGAAATTCGTCGTATCATCGATGAGACCTATTCAACAGCAGAAACAATTTTGCGTGAAAATGAAGACAAGCTTCATCTGATGGCTGATGCATTACTTAAGTACGAGACGATTGATACATCGCAAATTGATGAGATTATGGAAGGCAAAATTCCTGGGCCACCGAAAGACTGGACAGACAATGCCCAGCCTCCCGCTTCGGGTGGAGACGGCGGTGAAGCTGTTGAGTCTAAAGATGAATCTGCTGATTCCAGTAAGCCAATAGGTGGACCTGCAGGTCAACATTAATCTGAGTGATATTAAAAAAGGCACTGGCTTCGCCAGTGCCTTTTTTGTTTACAGGGCCTGAATGTGCTGAATTTTCCACAACCTGCCGTAATGGGAATCCTGAATGTAACGCCCGATTCTTTTTCTGATGGTGGCCGTTTTGTTAATCCCGAACTGGCGATTGAGCAAGCTTTGCGTATGGCAGAAGAGGGTGCGGCCATTATCGATATAGGCGGTGAATCGACACGACCAGGCGCCAAGGCGGTTTCTGTTGAGCAAGAGCTTCAACGTGTTGTCCCCGTTATTGAAGTACTGAAATCGAAAACCGATTTACCAGTTTCGATCGATACATCGAAGCCTGAAGTTATGGAGGCTGCTGTTTCCGCAGGAGCAGATATGATCAACGATGTGAATGGTCTGCAAGCTGAAGGTGCATTGTCTGTTTGTGCGAAACTCGATGTGCCGGTTTGTATCATGCACATGCAGGGTGAGCCACGTACTATGCAGACCAATCCATCCTACCCGAGAGGCGTCATGAATCATCTTCATGATTTTTTTAAAGAACGTATTCAGACAGCTCAGGATGCCGGCATAGCTAAAAACAATATCTGTATCGACCCTGGCTTTGGTTTTGGCAAGACGCTGCAACATAATTATCAAATCCTGCAGCAGCTTGATCAACTGAGTGCACTTGAAGTGGCGGTTCTAGTCGGTGTTTCTCGGAAATCGATGATCGGTAATTTGCTGGACATTCCAGTTGAACAGCGATTGCCCGGCAGCCTGTCTGCTAATGTGATTGCTTTCATGAAGGGCGCGAGTATATTTCGCGTACATGATGTTAAAGAGACCGTAGAGGCGTTACGTGTCGCCCATGCTGCAGATAACCCGGATAGCTTATAAATGAGTCGTAAAAAATATTTCGGTACAGACGGTATTCGTGGCCGTGTCGGGGGTGATGTGATTAACCCTGAGTTTATGCTTAAGCTGGGCTGGGCTGCGGGTAAGGTTATGTCTTCAGAAGGCTGTTCACAGGTCGTGATCGGTAAAGATACCCGTATATCAGGTTATATGCTTGAATCAGCCCTGGAGGCGGGTTTTTCAGCGGCAGGTGTTGATGTCCTGTTGAGCGGGCCGGTGCCAACGCCAGCTGTGGCCTATCTGACACGAACATTAAATGCCTGTGCGGGTGTTGTCATCAGTGCATCACATAACCCGCATCACGATAATGGCATCAAGTTCTTCGACGCAGCAGGTAGTAAGATTTCTGATCATGCAGAGCTTTCTATTGAGAGCCTCATTGGTCAGCCGATACAAACCGTCGATTCTGAAAAACTCGGTAAGGCGCGTCGTATTGATAATGCAGATGCTCGCTATATCGAGTTCTGTAAATCCAGCGTTCCAGCTGGATTATCTTTACAGGGACTTAAAATAGTCGTCGATTGTGCGCATGGAGCGGCCTACAACATTGCCCCCAAGGTGTTTGCGGAGCTAGGTGCGGAAGTGACGACAATTGGTACCGATCCCGATGGGCTGAATATCAATCTAGAGTGTGGTGCGACGCATATGGCAATGTTGCAAGGCGCAGTTACTGAGCAACAAGCCGACCTTGGCATAGCTCTCGATGGTGATGCCGATCGCATAATGATGGTTGACCATGAGGGTAATGTGTTTGATGGTGATCGTATCATCTACATCATCGCCAAACATCGACTGCAGGCCGGCGAATTGTCGGGCCCCGTGGTTGGTACCTTGATGAGCAATCTCGGACTTGAGAAGGCTCTCCAGTCGCTGAACCTTGAATTTATCCGGGAGGGAGTGGGAGATCGTTATGTCATGCATCGACTGCATCAGGAAAAAGGCATTCTTGGCGGGAAGCCATCTGGTCATGTGATTTGTCTGGATAAAACGTCGACTGGTGACGGCATTATCGCGGCGCTTCAGGTGCTTAATGCTATGCAGTCAGAGAATGTATCATTGGCAGAAATCGGGCAGGGCATGACAGAGTTCCCACAGATATTGGTGAATGTGCCTGTGACAAAGATTTTACGACCAGATGCATTAGAAACAGCATCGCCGCTGGTTGCCAAGGCAGAGCAACAACTTAACGGTAATGGTCGAATTTTGTTGCGTCCATCAGGAACTGAGCCACTGGTTCGCGTTATGGTAGAAGGTGAAGATGCTGGCCTGATTCAGCGTGTCGCTGATGAGCTGGCAGAGCAGGTTGTAACTGTTCTCTAAACGTCATTTTTCATGGTAATAGCCGACTGGTGAGATTGCTTTCCGGCACGGCTGAGGCTATGCTTCGCGCCCTGTTTTTTAGAGTCAAACTAAGGATTTAGCGCATGCGTCAGCCACTGGTAGCCGGTAACTGGAAAATGAATGGTTCACGAGACAGCATTAACGAGCTGTTGGAGGGCATCCTGGCGGGTGCTGGATCGGTAGAAAAAGCTGAAATCGCAGTTTGTGCTCCTTATGTCTATCTTGGTCAGGTCGCTGACAAGCTTAATGGCTCAAGCGTTGCCTGGGGTTCCCAGAACATCAATGACAATGAGTCAGGCGCTTATACGGGCGAGATTTCAGGCTCTATGCTTAAGGATTTCGGTTGTAAGTATGCAATCGTTGGTCACTCTGAGCGTCGTACGATTTACGGCGAAACGGATGCTGACGTGACAGCACGCTTCATGGCTGCTCAGGCTAATGGTTTTATTCCGATTCTGTGTGTTGGTGAATTACTGGAAGAGCGTGAGAACGGTACAACAAACGATGTTGTTGCTCGTCAGCTGGATGCTGTCATTGAGAAGGCGGGTATCGCTGCCATTGGAAACAGTGTTATTGCTTATGAGCCGGTCTGGGCTATTGGTACTGGCAAGGTGGCAACACCAGAGCAGGCGCAGGAAGTTCACGCAATGATTCGTAGCAAACTCGCTGGCCTGGATGCGGGTGTCGCTGAAAAGGTTCAGATACTCTACGGTGGCAGCATGAAGCCTGACAACGCAAAAGAATTGATCGGTATGGCAGATATCGATGGTGGTCTGATTGGCGGCGCATCACTGAAAGCAGAAGATTTCCTCGGTATTTGTACTGCCGCGAACTAATTTCTCATATTTTACTGGATCATAGCCTATGTATACGGCCCTCGTTATTATTGATGTGTTGCTAGCTGCAGCACTTGTCGCACTTATCCTGCTGCAGCATGGTAAGGGTGCCGATGCGGGTGCTGCATTTGGTAGTGGTTCATCAGGTACAGTTTTCGGTGCGGGCGGTGGTGCTTCACTGATGCAGAAGATTACAACCTGGATTGCTGCTGCTTTCTTTATCGTCACTTTGGCTCTGTCATATGTTGCCAAGGAACGTGTTGATGCGACAACTGTTCAGACTAAGCCGACCAGTGTTGTAGAGCAGATTGTTCCAGTTGAATCAGATACACCTCTAAAGCCAGCTGCTCAGAAGAAGGGCGTTGACGCAATTCCTTCCGGTACTGGAGCAGCTGATACCATTGCGCCAGCGATGATGAATGAAGAGGTGCCATTATTTAAAGCGCCTGCAAATACGTCATCTGATTCGATCCCGGTGCCTGAAGAATAGAAAAACTCTTAACCTTGCCGATGTGGTGGAATTGGTAGACACGCTATCTTGAGGGGGTAGTGGCCTAACGGTCGTGCGAGTTCAAGTCTCGCCATCGGCACCATTTTAGAAATAGTCATAAAAATAAGTATTAGGTTTTATAATAAACAATATATTTTTTATAGCGATAAAAGTAATACCAGCTCGATTTTCACTATTAATTTGTTTAATTTACCCGCTGGCTAAAAGGCCTATAAAGCTTGTTGACAGGCGTATAAGCCTCACCTATTCTGCCTGCCCTTCGTTGGGTTGAATAACAGAGTTTTAACCACAATCGCCGTAAAAAGGGGAATACGTGCTCGAAAATTATCTACCGATTTTGATATTTCTGGTGATTGGTTTGCTGTTTGGTATCGGCCCGATCGTTGCTGGTTTTGTATTGGGGCCTCAACGTCCTGATGAACAAAAGAATTCTCCCTTTGAATGTGGGTTTGAAGCATTTGAAGACGCGCGCATGAAGTTTGATGTTCGCTACTATCTCGTCGCGATTCTTTTCATTATTTTCGACCTTGAAATCGCATTTCTATTTCCCTGGGCCGTTGTGCTTGAAGACCTGGGTCCTCAACAACTATTTGCCATGATTGCCATGGGCATTTTTCTCCTGATTCTGGTCGTTGGATTTATCTACGAATGGAAGAAGGGCGCTCTCGAATGGGAGTAGGAATCGAGTTATGAGTATTGAAGGGATTCTAGAAGAAGGTTTTGTTACCACATCAGCAGATAAGCTGATTAACTGGGCGCGTACTGGTTCACTTTGGCCGATGACCTTTGGTCTGGCCTGCTGCGCAGTTGAAATGATGCAAGCGGGCGCTTCTCGCTACGACCTGGATCGCTTTGGCATCGTATTCCGCCCAAGCCCGCGTCAATCGGATGTGATGATTGTTGCCGGTACACTGTGTAACAAGATGGGGCCCGCGTTACGTAAAGTTTATGATCAGATGGCCGAGCCACGATGGGTTATTTCCATGGGTTCCTGTGCCAATGGTGGTGGTTACTATCATTATTCTTATTCAGTCGTGCGTGGTTGTGACCGAATAGTTCCGGTCGATATTTATGTGCCTGGATGCCCGCCGACAGCTGAAGCCTTGCTCTACGGCATTATTCAGTTACAGGAAAAAATTAAGCGTACGAATACCATCGCACGTTAAGGAAGCGCATCATGAGACAGACACTGACTGCGCTAAACGCGGCGCTTAGCTCTAAATTATCGGCTCAGATTATAGATTCAACGATTGCCTGTGATGAATTAACGATCAATATCAAGGCAGAAGATGTGACATCCATATGTACATCGCTGCGTGATGATTTTGGTTTCGACCAGTTAATCGATGTGTGTGGTGTCGATTACTCTCATTATGGATTTGATGAGTGGCAGACCCAATCAGCTACAGGAACCGGTTTCTCGCGTGGTTTCAATGAAAAAACACATGGCCGTGGCCAGGGTGTAAAGCAGCTTGAGTCGGATTTAAAACATCCCGCACGTTACGCGGTTGTCTATCATCTAATGTCGATTGCTGATAATCAACGCCTGCGAGTTAAAGCATGGTGCCCTGAAGATGATTTACCAATGCTCGATAGCGTTGTAGATCTCTGGCCGACAGCAAACTGGTTTGAACGTGAAGCTTTTGATTTATACGGCATCGTATTTGAAGGTCACCCAGACTTACGTCGACTCTTGACTGATTATGGTTTTGTTGGTCATCCATTCCGCAAAGACTTCCCACTTAGCGGTAACGTTGAAATGCGTTATGACGCTGAAAAAGGCCGCGTAGTTTACGAGCCGGTTAGTATCGAGCCGCGTGTGCTTGTACCTCGAGTAGTACGTAAGGAGGCAAGCTAATGCCTGAGATTAAAAACTTTACTATGAACTTTGGCCCGCAGCACCCTGCGGCGCACGGCGTATTACGTCTGGTTCTGGAAATGGATGGCGAAACCATCACCCGCGCCGACCCGCATATCGGTCTGCTGCATCGCGCGACAGAAAAGCTGGCCGAGTCCAAACCATTTAATCAAAGCATTGGTTACATGGACCGTCTCGATTACGTATCGATGATGTGTAATGAACATGCCTATGTCATGACCATTGAGAAATTACTCGGTGTGCAGGTGCCAGAACGTGCACAGTACATCCGTGTCATGTTTGATGAGATTACCCGTATCCTGAATCACCTGTTGTGGTTAGGTGCGCATGGCCTGGACGTTGGTGCCATGACGATGTTTCTGTATTGCTTCCGTGAACGTGAAGACCTGATGGATGTTTATGAAGCGGTATCCGGTGCACGTCTGCACGCGACTTATTATCGTCCCGGTGGTGTTTACCGTGATCTGCCTGATCATATGCCGCAGTACAAAGAGTCTCGCTGGCATTCACAGAAAGAAGTGGATCGCATGAATGAGAACCGTCAGGGTTCCTTGCTGGATTTCCTCGACGACTTCTGTGCGAATTTTCCAGCTCGTGTTGATGAATATGAAACGTTATTGACTGATAACCGTATCTGGAAACAACGTCTGGTTGATATTGGTATTGTTACTCCAGAGCGTGCAATTGCCCTCGGTTTTACTGGCCCAATGATTCGTGGTTCCGGCATTGCCTGGGATTTGCGTAAGAAGCAGCCATACGAAGTTTATGACAAGATGGATTTTGATATCCCTGTGGGTACCAATGGTGACTCTTACGATCGTTACCTGGTTCGTGTTCAGGAGATGCGTGAGTCCAATAGAATTATCAAGCAGTGTATCGACTGGTTACGTCAGAACCCGGGCTCAGTTATGGCGGATGATCATAAAGTGACGCCACCATCTCGCACTGATATGAAAGATGATATGGAAGGTCTTATCCATCACTTCAAACTGTTTACTGAAGGTTATACCGTACCTGAAGGTGAGGCCTATGCGGCTGTAGAGCATCCTAAAGGCGAGTTTGGTACCTATATCGTTTCTGATGGTGCTAATAAGCCATATCGCTTAAAGATTCGTGCGCCGGGTTTTGTTCATCTTTCAGGTTTTGATGAAATGGTTCGTGGTCATATGTTGTCAGACGTTGTTGCCGTAATCGGTACTCAGGATATTGTATTTGGTGAGGTGGATCGATGAGTGACGCATATGTATTGAGTGATGATCTGAAATCTAAGATCGATCACTGGACAGCCAAATTTCCTGAAGAGCGTAAGCAGTCAGCCGTGATTTCTGCGCTGACCTATGTGCAAGAGGCCGAAGGTGGCTGGTTAAAAACGGAAGCTATGGATGCCGTTGCTGATTATCTGGAGATGCCGAAGATTGCAGTTTATGAAGTCGCATCTTTTTATTCGATGTTAGAAACAGAAGAAGTCGGTCGTCACATGGTGGCCTTCTGCGCCAATATTTCCTGCATGCTGCGTGGATCAGATGATTTGATCGCACACGCTGAGCAAAAGCTTGGTTGTAAGCGCGGTGAGACGACAGCTGATGGTCGTATCACGTTGAAGATGGAAGAAGAATGTATTGCGGCCTGTACAGGTGGCCCGGCTATGACTATTAATGGTCATTACCATGAAAACCTGACGACGGATAAAGTTGATGAATTACTGGACGGACTTGAATAATGAGTAACGATCATCCACAGGTCTGTTTTGCAACGCTGGGCAATGATGAGCCCTGGTCGCTGGAAAACTATAAGAAAACAGGTGGCTATCAAGCCTGGGAAAAAATTCTCAAGGAAAAGACAGCACCTGAAGACATAATTGAAGAACTTAAAACATCTGTTCTGCGCGGGCGCGGTGGAGCAGGCTTTCCAACTGGTCTGAAGTGGAGCTTTTTGCCACGTAACGCACCGGGTCAGAAATACGTCGTCTGTAACTCAGACGAATCAGAACCCGGTACCTGTCATGATCGTGACATTCTGCGTTACAACCCACATGCACTGGTCGAAGGCATGGCGATTGCTTGCTACGCGATGGGCGCAACAGTTGGTTATAACTATATGCGTGGTGAATTCCATCACGAACCTTTTCATCGTTTTGAAGACGCATTGATTGAAGCACGCGAAGCCGGTTATCTTGGAGACAATGTTCTGGGTTCAGGTGTTGATGTGCAGATTCATGGTCATTTAGGTGCAGGTGCTTATATCTGCGGTGAAGAAACAGCCTTGCTTGAGTCACTGGAAGGTAAGAAAGGTCAGCCACGTTTTAAACCGCCATTCCCTGCGAACTGTGGTTTATATGGACGTCCTACAACGATCAATAACACAGAAACATTAGCATCTGTGCCAGCTATTATGCGTAACGGTGGCCAGTGGTTCCTGGATCAGGGTAAACCTAATAATGGCGGCGTGAAGATTTTCTCAATGTCTGGTCATCTGAATAAGCCAGGTAACTTCGAAATTAAGATGGGTACGCCATTCTCAGAACTGTTAGACATGGCTGGCGGTGTACTCAACGGTAATAAATTAAAAGGTGTTATTCCAGGTGGTTCATCAATGCCGGTTATTCCTGGTGATGTGATGATGGATTGCACTATGGACTATGACTCACTACAGCAGGCTGGTTCTGGTCTGGGTTCTGGTGCGGTCATCGTTATGGATGAAACCACTGATATGGTGAAGGCGTTACAACGTTTGTCTCGCTTCTACTATGCAGAGTCCTGCGGGCAGTGCACGCCATGTCGTGAAGGTGGTGGCTGGTTATACAAGATTGTGACTCGTATCGTCGAAGGTAAGGGCACCATGGAAGATATCGATACACTAGGTCGTGCAGCAGGGATGATCGAAGGTCATACCATCTGCGCATTTGGTGAAGCTACAGCCTGGCCGGTACAGGGTATGTTGAAACACTTCCGTCATGAATTTGAGTATTACGTCGAACACGGTAAATCAATGGTAGGAGGTGCATCATGAGTGACAAGATGACCATTACTGTTGATGGCGTTGAGCTGGAAGCCAATCCAGGTCAGATGCTAATTGAAGTAGCCGATGATGCCGGTATCTATATCCCGCGTTTCTGCTATCACAATAAACTCAGCGTAGCGGCTAACTGTCGTATGTGTTTGGTTGAAGTTGAGAAAGCTCCGAAGCCACTACCTGCCTGTGCAACTCCAGTGATGGATGGCATGGTGGTTAATACAGCTTCTGACTATGCCAAGAAAGCACAAAAGAATGTCATGGAGTTCCTGCTGATCAATCACCCATTAGATTGTCCGATCTGTGATCAAGGTGGTGAGTGCGAGTTACAGGATATTGCCATGGGTTATGGTCGTGATAATTCTGCATTCATTGAACAAAAACGTGTTGTAAAAGATAAGGACATTGGCCCGCTAATTAGTACAGAACTAACACGCTGTATTCACTGTACACGTTGTGTACGTTTCGGTGAAGAAGTTGCAGGCCTACGTGAACTAGGTATGACGGGACGCGGTATGAATGCCCTGATTGGTACCTATGTTGAGAATACGGTTGATCACGAAATGTCGGGTAATGTCATCGACCTTTGCCCGGTCGGCGCATTAACCGCCAGACCTTCACGCTTTGGTGCACGTGCCTGGGAAGTTCGTCAGATAGAATCTATTGCACCACATGATGCGGTTGGTTCAAACCTGTATGTCCATACGATGCGAGACAAGATTCAACGCGTTGTTCCACGCGATAACGAAGCGATTAACGAAGTCTGGATTTCTGATCGTGACCGTTTTAGCTATGAAGGTGTAATGCACGGTGATCGTGTTGCTGCACCAATGATCAAGAAAGACGGCGAATGGCAAAACACAGACTGGCAAACAGCACTGGATGCTGCTGCCAATGGCATTCAATCTGTTGTTGATAGCAAAGGTGCTGATGCACTGGGTGCATGGGTTTCTCCTTCAGCAACATTAGAAGAGATGTTCCTGTTACAGGGTATCGTTCGTCATCTAGGTAGTAACAACATTGACCATCGTTTGATGCAATCTGATTTCAGAGGGCAGGGTAGCGAGCCAGCTATGCCAGTGAGTGGTTTGGCAATTGCCGATATCGAGAATCAAAATGCAATTTTGTTGGTTGGTGCTAATACACGTAAAGAGCAACCTATTATTGGCCACCGAATTCGTAAGGCGGCCTTAGCAGGTGCTGAAGTCAGCGCAATTAATCCTAAAGATTTTGACCTGCGTTTCGATCTTGCCGTTGATATTACAACTCACGCATCTGAGTTAGTGAATGAGCTGGCAGGCGTAGCAAAAGCAATTGGGACATCGTCTGATAGCGTCGGTAACATCATCTCAGCAGCGAATGCCGATGAGAGTCATCAGGCGATTGCAGATTCACTGAACAATGGCGAAGCCAGTGCGATCATTGTTGGTCAGATTGCGGCACAACATACGGATGCGGTTATCATTACTGAACTGGCTAAAGCAATCGCCGAGGCATCTAACAGTTCGATATCGATTATTCCTGCTGCAGCCAATAGCGTTGGTGCATGGTTGGCAGGTGTGGTTCCTCACCGTGGTCTTGGTGCCGCAGCTATAAGACAGGCAGGTAAAAACATAGCTGAAATGATGGCTGAGCCAGTATCTGCATTGATTTTGCATAACGTAGAGCCTGACCAGGATTGTGCTGATCCACAGGCTGCGCTTGCCGCAGCGAAAGCAGCCGATTTCTCGGTTGCTGTGACGCCATACGTCAATGATCAAATTAAAGACTATGCGGACGTAATTCTTCCTGTCGTGCCATTTACAGAAACCGATGGTACTTATATCAATATGGAAGGTCTGGCGCAGTCTTTCAATGCTGCAGTTAATACGTATGCGGAATCTTCACCAGCATGGAAAGTTTATCGCGTACTGGGACAGCAACTGGGTCTTGATACATACAACTATGAATCGGCTAACGAAGTGCTTGCAGACGTGTTGCAATCTGGAGATACCAGCGCATCAATTCAGCCGATTAGTGAGTCATTAGAAATAACTGCTCAGTCTGGTTTGATTCGTGCTGGTGAAGTTGCCATTTATGCAACCGATTCATTAGTGCGTCGTTCTGAATCATTACAGAAGACAGCAGATGGTCAGGCGCGTCGTGCTGTAAGTCTAAATGATGCGACAGCAGAAAAATGTGGTGTAACGAATGCCGACCAGGTTGTTGTGACTCAAGGCGACAACAGTGTCACAGTCGATCTAGTTATAGATAACAGTCTTGCCGATGACAGTGTCTGGTTGCCATTGATTCCAGAGCTGGGTGCCTTGAATCAAAGTGTCGAAGTGAAGGCGGTGTAATCAGATGAACGATCTATTTTTTGAATATCTGGACTTCCTGCCTGATCCAATGGTTCTGACGATAGCGACTGTTGTCAAAATTATGATGATTGTAGTGCCATTGATGTTGATGGTTGCTTACGTGACATATGCGGAACGTAAGATCATTGGTTTTATGCAAATTCGTAAAGGCCCAAACCGTGTTGGATTTTTTGGATTTAAGGCATGGGGTTTAGGACAACCAATAGCTGATGGCCTGAAACTGGCCATGAAAGAAATTATTATTCCGACGAATGCTAATATCTATTTGTTCGTATTGGCACCGGTTTTGGCAATTATGCCGGCACTTGCGGCATGGGCTGTTATTCCTTTCGACGACACAATGGTACTGGCGAATGTTAATGCCGGTCTTCTGTATGTATTAGCACTCACATCATTGGGTGTTTACGGAGTAATTATCGCTGGTTGGGCGTCTAACTCACGTTACGCATTTTTAGGTGCTATGCGTTCGGCGGCGCAAATTGTTGCCTACGAGATTGCTATGGGCTTTGCCCTGGTTGGTGTGTTGATGGTTGCTGGTAGCTTGAATCTACAGGAAATCATTCTGGCTCAGAAAGGTCAGCATGTCTGGGGCTGGTTCTTTATTCCTCTATTTCCATTGTTTCTGGTTTATTTTATCTCAGGTGTTGCTGAGACTAACCGTGCGCCGTTTGATGTGGCTGAAGGTGAATCAGAGATCGTTGCGGGTTTCCACGTTGAATATTCAGGTATGACATTCGCGGTTTTCTTCCTCGCGGAATACGCCAATATCATTATGATTGCGACGCTGACGGCTATCCTGTTTATGGGTGGCTGGTTGTCTCCATTTGATGGCTTGCTTGGTGCTGAGACACTGGCGATTCCTGTTATCGGTACATTGCTCGATTCAGGTATTCACTGGTTATTCGCTAAAACAGCATTCTTTATCTACCTGTTCTTATGGTTCCGTGCCACGTTCCCACGTTATCGCTATGACCAGATTATGCGCCTGGGTTGGAAAGTATTTATCCCAGTCACAATAGTATGGTTGGTTGTCGAAGGCATTGGCATCCTCATGAAAATTGAACCCTGGTTTGTATAGGAGGGGATGATGAAAGCAATTAAACATTTCTTTAAAAGCTTCTTCCTCTTCGAGTTATTGAAGGGTTTGATGGTTACACAGAAGCATTTATTCAAGCGCAAAATTACGGTTCAGTATCCGGAAGAGAAGACACCTCAGTCACATCGTTTCCGTGGTCTGCATGCATTACGTCGTTATCCGAATGGGGAAGAGCGTTGCATCGCCTGTAAGTTGTGTGAAGCGGTATGCCCAGCACTGGCGATCACGATTGATTCAGAAGAGCGCGAAGACGGCACACGTCGTACGACTCGTTATGACATCGATTTATTTAAATGCATCTTCTGTGGCTTTTGTGAAGAAGCTTGTCCAGTTGATTCAATTGTTGAAACCCGTCACTTCGAATATTGCTTCGAAGAGCGTGGCGAAAACATTATGACTAAGGGCAAGTTACTCGCTATTGGCGACAAGTTTGAAGAACAAATTGCAAAGGATCGCGCTGCTGACGCGGTCTATTGATAGGACGCAGTATGGAGATATAACATGACGTTTGAATACGGAATTGTTTTTATATTTTTGCTGCTCTAACTGTATTAGTGCGGGCTGAGTTATTACGCATACGAAATCCAGTTAATGCGGCTTTGTCATCTAGTGCTAACTTTTTTCTCGAGTGCCGGTTTTTGGTTATGCTTTAGAAGCTGAGTTTTTAGCAATTACATTAGTATTGGTTTATGTCGGCGCAGTTATGGTTTTATTTTTGTTTGTTGTGATGATGCTAGATATTAATATGGCGCAATTAAGAGCCGGTTTTATTCGTTATCTTCCAATTGGTTTGTTGGTAGCCATCTTGTTAGCTGTGTTACTTATTATGGCGGTAGGACCTGCGCATTTTGGTTTGGAAAAATTTGCTGCGCCTTTACGACATGCTGCTGATTACAGTAACGTGCGTGAACTTGGACGCGTTATGTATACCGTGTATGTTTATCCTTTTGAAATTGCCTCCGTTATTTTATTGGTGGCGATCATTGCAGCTATTACATTAACGCTGCGTCGGCGTTCAACAACAAAACGTCAGGATCCTGCGCAGCAAATTAGTGTGAAACGTGAAGATCGGATGCGAGTTGTTACGATGAAATCAGAGTCTAAAAAATAATTTTTAAAGAGTATAAAACGAATGGCTTTATCTGATTATTTAATTTTTAGCGCGATACTTTTCAGTATTAGTGTGGCTGGTATTTTTCTGAACAGGAAAAATGTCATTATTATTTTGATGTCGATCGAATTGATGTTGCTTGCCGTTAATACGAATTTTATTGCCTTTTCATATTATTTAGGTGATGTGGCTGGTCAAGTATTTGTATTTTTTATCTTAACAGTCGCCGCGGCTGAAGCTGCGATTGGTTTGGCTATTTTGGTTGTACTATTCCGTAATAAACGAACGATTAATGTTGAAGAGTTAAATTCTCTCAATGGTTAACTTAGCGAAGATTGTAAGGGCGTAATTGTGTTTGAAGATATGCAAACAGTTTATTTATGGGTGGTTCTGGCTCCACTGATAGGATCAATCATTGCTGGATTATTTGGTAAAGTTGTTGGCCGCACGGGAGCACACGTGGCAGCAATTGCAGGTGTGGCAGTCGCCTGTGCTTTATCATTATATGTATTTAAAAAGACTGTAATCGATGGCGCGCCAACGTTTAATCAAACAGTTTATACGTGGATGGTGAGTGACGGGATACGCTTTGAAGTTGGTTTCTTAATCGACAAGTTAACTGCGATGATGATGGTTGTCGTTACCTTTGTTTCGTTAATGGTGCATATATATACCATTGGTTATATGCACGATGACGATGGTTATCAACGATTTTTCAGTTACATCGCTTTGTTTACATTTGCGATGTTAATGCTGGTTATGTCGAATAACTTCCTGCAGTTGTTTTTCGGTTGGGAAGCGGTTGGCTTGGTGTCGTATTTGCTCATTGGTTTCTGGTTTAAGAAGCCAACTGCGATTTTCGCGAACTTAAAAGCATTCTTAGTGAACCGTGTCGGTGATTTTGGATTTTTGCTTGGTATTGCTGCGGTATTAATGTACTTCGGTAGTTTGGATTATGCGACGGTGTTTAATAATGTTGATAAGGTCAACAATTTAACCATGAGCATTTTACCCAATCAGCAATGGTCTGTGATGACGGTCATTTGTATTTTACTGTTTATTGGTGCCATGGGTAAGTCTGCTCAAGTACCTTTGCATGTTTGGTTGCCTGATTCTATGGAAGGTCCAACACCTATTTCCGCATTAATTCATGCTGCAACCATGGTTACCGCAGGTATCTTTATGGTCGCACGTATGTCGCCATTGTTTGAACCTTCAACGACCGCATTAACGTTTGTAATGGTAATAGGTTCTATTACCGCTCTGTTCATGGGTTTTCTGGGCTTGGTTCAAAATGATATTAAGCGCGTCGTAGCATATTCAACGCTTTCACAATTGGGCTATATGACTGTTGCCTTAGGTGCATCGGCATACGGTGCGGCAGTTTTCCATTTGATGACGCATGCATTCTTTAAAGCGCTTTTATTTTTAGGTGCAGGCGCAGTGATTATTGCGATGCATCATGAACAAGATATGCGAAAAATGGGTGGCTTGCGTAAATATTTACCGATCACATGGTTCACATCATTGGTCGGTTCATTAGCTCTGATCGGAACACCGGGTTTTGCTGGATTCTTCTCTAAAGATTCAATTATCGGTGCTGTTCAGTATTCTAATTTAGGCGCAGCAGGTATCGCTTATGTTGCTGTTCTCATGGGTGTGTTTATTACCGCACTGTACAGCTTCCGTATGTACTTCCTGGTATTTCATACCGAAGAGCGTATGGATGAACATACGCGTTCACACCTGCACGAAACACCATGGGTTGTGACTGTGCCGTTAATTCTCTTGGCCATACCATCTGTGCTCAGTGGCTTTATCTTCGAGCCAGTTGTATTCGGCGATTTCTTCAGCCGTTCTATTCATGTTGCAGATGAACATAATGTACTGGGTCAGTTGGGTACCACGTTTGAAGGAACGATGGGCTTTGTTGCGCATGCATTCGCTGGCCCGGTTATCTATCTTGCTTTCGCAGGTGTAGGTGTTGCGTACTGGATTTACATGAAGAATCCTCAGATCGCTACCAACTTGCAAGAACGTTTCTCTGGTCTGCATAAGTTGATGGACAATAAATACTATATGGATCATCTGTATCTGAATGTATTTTCTGGAGCAGGCCGTGCCATGGGGCAGTTCTTCTGGAAGATCGGCGATGTCGCGATTATTGATAATTTCTTCGTGAATGGATCTGCACGTGTTGTTGGCTGGTTCTCATCAGTTGTTCGCCATCTACAAAGCGGTTATCTGTACCACTATGCCTTTGCCATGATCGCCGGAATGATGATCTTGGTATCGCTGTTTGTTATGAAAGGAATTCTGTAGCCATGTTTAATGATTTGCCATTACTAAGCCTGGCCGTGTGGCTACCGATTATCGGAGGTCTGATCACGTTGACTGCAGGTGACCGTGATTCGACGGGCGCGAAGCGTATTGCGTTCGCGTTTTCGATAATGACGTTTTTGATTACTTTACCGCTGTATACCGGCTTCAATACAACGACTGCTGCTATGCAGTTTGAAGAACGTTTCATGTGGATCGAAGCGTTTAATATTTACTACCACTTTGGTGTAGATGGTATCTCCATGCCATTGATTGTTCTGACCGCATTCATTACACCGCTGGTTGTGATTGCAGGCTGGAAGGTTATTCAGGTTCGTGCTTCACAGTACATGGCCTCATTCCTGATCATGGAAGGTTTGATGATCGGCGTATTCAGTGCACTGGATTCAATCATGTTCTACGTCTTCTGGGAAGCTATGTTGATTCCAATGTTTCTTATCATTGGTATATGGGGCGGTCCAAATCGTATTTATGCAACGATCAAGTTTTTCCTCTATACATTCCTGGGTTCGGTTCTAATGTTGATCGCATTGATCTACATGCATTATCAGTCTGAGACAGGCAGCTTTGCTGTTCTGGATTACCATAACCTGAAACTAGATATGACGGAGCAGACGCTCATCTTCTTTGCTTTCTTGTTGGCATTTGCTGTGAAGGTTCCAATGTGGCCAGTACATACCTGGTTACCCGATGCGCACGTAGAAGCGCCAACAGGTGGTTCAGTTATTCTGGCGGCGATTATGTTGAAGATTGGTGGTTATGGTTTTTTACGTTTCAGTATGCCAATTGCACCAGATGCCAGTATGGCATTTGATGGGTTAATTATTGCGATGTCTCTGATCGCTGTGGTTTACATCGGTCTTGTCGCTATGGTGCAGGAAGATATGAAAAAGCTGGTCGCTTATTCTTCCATTGCTCACATGGGTTTCGTGACATTAGGTTTCTTCTTGCCATTCAGTATTTATGCAGCTCAGGGCGGTGACCTTTCCGGTGCAGCGCTGGCAGTAGAAGGTGGCATGATTCAGATGATTTCAAATGGTTTTATCTCAGCTGCACTCTTCCTGTGTATTGGTGTAATGTATGACCGCCTGCATAGCCGTCAGATTAAAGATTACGGTGGCGTGGTGATTTCTATGCCGATCTTTGCCAGCTTCATGGTGCTGTTTGCCATGGCGAACTCGGGTCTTCCGGGTACATCAGGTTTCGTTGGTGAATTCATGGTTATCCTTGCCAGTATGAAATCCAGTTTCTGGATTGCCTTCCTGGCAGCAGCCACATTGATACTGGGAGCCGCGTACAGCCTATGGCTGGTCAAGCGCGTGATCTTTGGTGAGATCAAGAATCAAAAGGTCGCTGAAATGGAAGATCTGGATGCGCGTGAGTTTGTCGTACTCGGTTCTTTAGCGGTCACTGTATTGCTATTCGGTATCTGGCCTGACCCATTAGTCGAGGTCATGCACCCGACCATTGATAACCTGTTGCAACACATCATTGTGTCTAAGCTATAAGGGGATAGAGAAATGAATATGTCTGATTTTTCTTTGATTATCCCTGAAATGTTCGTCCTGACGATGGCGTGCATCGTGCTTGTCGTTGATGCATTCCTGAAGGATGAACAGCGTGATGGTTCTTATTTACTTTCTATTGCAACGTTAATTGGTGCGGCAATCCTCACATGGACGAACCATGTTGATGCCCGTGCAGTCGGTTTTAGTGGTACGTTTGTTGTTGATACTATGGCTGATATCCTGAAATTTACGGTCTATATCGTATCTGCAGCTATCTTTGTTTATTCGCGCCAGTATCTGAAAGAGCGTGATCTCTATAAAGGTGAGTTCTACGTACTTGGCCTGTTTGCCGTTCTGGGCATGATGATCCTGATCTCAGCTCACAGCATGCTGACGGTGTATCTGGGTCTGGAACTGATGTCATTGTCACTCTATGCCATGGTGGCATTTAATCGTGATAACGCATTGTCATCAGAAGCAGCAATGAAGTATTTCGTACTCGGTGGTTTTGCTTCAGGTGTTCTACTGTACGGTATGTCAATTATTTACGGTGTATCTGGCACGCTTGATCTGGCCAAGATATCTGAATACCTGGCAAATCAGCAATCCTTTAATGCGCCGCTGCTGCTCGGTATGGTGTTCATTATTACTGCGCTGGCCTTCAAACTGGGCGCTGTCCCTTTTCATATGTGGGTGCCTGATATCTATCACGGTTCACCAACTGCCGTTACTGCCTTCATCGGAACCTCAGCGAAATTAGCTGCATTTGGTTTTGTTATGCGTTTACTAATCGAAGGTATGGGGGCGATGCAGAATTCCTGGCAGGACATTCTGATTATTCTTTCAGTTCTGTCGCTAGCGATTGGTAATATCGTTGCCATTGCTCAGACCAACATTAAACGTATGCTGGCGTATTCCACGATTTCACATGTCGGTTTTATCCTGCTGGGTTTTATTGCAGTCAATCCAGAAGGTTATTCTGCAGCGATGTTCTATACCATTACCTATGCGATAACCGGTGCAGCGGCTTTCGGTATCATTATCCTCTTGAGCCGTGCAGGGTTTGAAGCCGATAATATCGATGACTTAAAAGGGTTGAATGCGCGTAATTCCTGGTACGCCTTCATGATGTTACTGGTTATGTTCTCAATGGCGGGCGTACCGCCGACCGTCGGTTTCTATGCCAAGCTGCTGGTGCTTGAAGCAGTGATTGATCAGGGCATGTTCTGGCTAGCAATTGTGGCGGTTCTGTTCTCAGTAATCGGGGCGTTCTACTATCTACGTATCATCAAGGTTATGTTCTTTGATGAAGCTGAAGATCAGCATCCAATTTCTGTTAGTGGTGGCATGCACGCGGTATTAAGCTCTAACGCTCTTTTGGCTCTGATCCTCGGTCTGTTCCCGGGAACGCTGATTACTCTGTGCCTCAATGCCATAAGTTAATCGGCATTGGCTAACTCAGATAATTACGAATCAGTCAGAGATAAACTTCAACAGGCATTAAGTGCCTGTCAGAGAGTCGGTGAACTCGTTGGGGTGCTCGGCGAGGTCTTTGCACAGCATGACCTGTTCTATGGCCATGGTACGGAAAACCCACAGGACGAAGCTTACGCGCTGATTTTCAGTGTACTCGAGCTGAGTTTTGAAGAGACCGATGCAGTCTGGGAGCAGCCATTTGATAGCTCCTGCCTGGACTCTATTATTCATATCGCTTCACGCCGTATCTGTGAGCGTATTCCTCTACCTTATCTAACCGGTGAAGCCTGGTTTGCGGGATTGCCGTTTAAAATTGATCCACGCGCCTTAATACCTCGTTCACCATTTGCGGAACTGATCCATCAGCAATTTACTCCCTGGTTAGAAGATGCTACGTCAATACACGTGCTTGATATGTGTACGGGTAATGGCTGTATTGGTATCGCGACAGCAGTTCATCTACCGCAGGCGAAAGTCGATCTGGTCGATTTATCTGATGATGCATTGCAACTGGCTCGAGACAATATTCATTGGCACGGTGTCGCTGATCGTGTCACTGCCATTCAGTCAGATATTTTTGATGCGGTTCCAAAAGAGAAATATGACCTGATAATTAGTAATCCACCCTATGTCCCGGCGAGCAGCATGGAACAATTACCGGTAGAATACAGCCATGAACCTGTGATGGCGCTGCAGGCAGACGATGAGGGCATGGCAATAGTTGATCGTATCCTGAAAGAGTCTGCAGATTACCTGACAGATAATGGTGTTCTAATTGTAGAGGTTGGCGAGATAGAAGAGGCCGTACATCTGCGATATTCCGATTTACCTTTTATCTGGCTTGAGTTTGAACAGGGTGGTGAGGGTGTATTCCTGCTCCATAAGAAAGATTTAGATGGTATGGAATAATAAAAGGATTAGTGCAACGATGGATCCCCGACAAGATCATTCGGGGATGACAGAAAATAACAATCGCGTCATTCCCGCATGCTTTAGGCGGGAATCCACAAAAGAGATAGTGATATGGCCGGCAACACAATTGGAAAACTTTTCACAGTAACGACCTTTGGCGAAAGTCATGGGCCTGCGATTGGCTGTGTGATTGATGGTTGTCCACCGGGAATGGAGCTGAATGAATCAGACTTTATTTCTGATATCGATCGACGTAAAACGGGCAAGTCACGCCATACGTCACAACGTAAAGAGCCTGATGCGGTTCAGATCCTGTCTGGTGTTTTTGAAGGTAAAACCACCGGCACGCCAATTGGCCTGTTAATTGAAAACACCAATCAACGTTCCAAAGATTATTCAGAGATTCTAGACAAATTCCGTCCGGGTCATGCGGATTACACCTACGAACATAAATACGGTATCCGTGATTATCGCGGTGGTGGTCGTTCTTCGGCGCGTGAAACCACCATGCGCGTCGCCGCCGGTGTAGTCGCCAAGAAATGGCTCAAAGAAACCTATGGGGTTGAGATCAAAGGCTATGTCTCTGAGATCGGTGAACATCGTTTCCAGAAGTTTGACTGGGATACCGTAGAAACCAATCCCTTCTTTTTCCCAGATGCAGAGATGGTGCCTCAACTGGAAGACTATCTGGATTCAATTCGTAAGTCTCAGGACTCGGTGGGCGCTCGCGTCGAAGCGGTGGCGACGAATATGCCAGTCGGTTGGGGTGAGCCGGTATATGACCGTCTGGATGCAGATATAGCGTTTGCCATGATGAGCATCAATGCGTCAAAGGGTGTTGAAATTGGCGCAGGCTTTAAATCTGTTTCGCAGCGCGGCACAGAGCATCGTGACGAAATCACAACGAAAGGTTTTGTAGGCAATGATTCTGGTGGCACGCTGGGTGGAATATCATCAGGGCAGGACATTACGGTCAGTACTGCATTCAAACCAACGTCCAGCATCACACGCCAGGGCGTAGTGTGAATATGGCGGGTGAAGATCTGGAGCTGATTACCAAGGGACGTCATGATCCCTGTGTTGGTATACGTGCGGTACCTATTGTAGAAGCGATGCTGGCATTGGTATTAATTGATCACGCCATGCGCCATCGTGCGCAATGTGCTGATGTCACGACTTCGGCACCAGTAATCCCGGCTTCTGCTGAATAGTGGAGCAAGCTGACAAGCCGGCTTATGGTCGGCTATCCGCGTTTTATTTCTTCTACTTCGCAACACTCGGGGTTCTGGTTCCTTACTGGAGCCTGTATCTACAATCACTCAACTTCAATGCCAAAGAGATTGGTGAGTTACTGGGCATACTCGTTGGTACTAAACTCATTGCACCCTACATCTGGGGCTGGATAGCCGACCATACAGGGCATCGAGTCCGTGTTATCCAGATTGGCTCTTTCATGGCCGCCGCCAGTTTTCTGCTGGTGTTTAGAGTTGAAAGCTACTGGTTCATGGCAGGCGTGATGCTGCTCTATAGCTTTTTCTGGAATGCTGTACTGCCACAATATGAAGTCATCACCATGAATCACCTGGGTAAAGATCATCATCGTTATAGCGTCATACGTTCCTGGGGTTCAATAGGTTTTATCATGCTCGTATTGCTGGTCGGCCCATTGGTCGATCAATACGGCCCACGCGTGATTCTGCCGATCTTATCGTTTGTCTTCTTTGCGATCTGGATAACCGGCATGTTGACGCCTAAGGACAAAGGTCATCATGTGAGTAATGGTGATTCTGTCGAGAAGATATTGCAGACAGTCAAACGGCCAGAAGTAATTGCCTTATTTACCGTCTGTTTCTTGATGCAATTTTCTCACGGCGCGTACTACGCATTCTTTTCGATTTATCTGGAAGGGCATGGCTACAGTAAAACCATTATTGGTCAGTACTGGGCGCTCGGCGTATTAGCCGAAGTCGTCGTTTTTCTGTTCATGGTCAAACTGATGAAACGCTATGGCGCAAAGAAATTACTTGTTGCCAGTCTTGTTATCGCCAGTATTCGTTGGGTTTTAACGGCGTTCTATGTCGACAGCTGGTGGATCGTCGCGATTTCACAAACCATGCACGCGGCAACATTTGGTTTATATCATGCAGTCGCAATCTATTATATCCATCACTACTTTACAGGTAAGTTGCAGGGAAGAGGGCAAGCACTCTATAGCAGTATGAGTTTTGGTGCAGGTGGCGCACTGGGGAGTGTAATGAGTGGCTATAGCTGGGACTTATTTGGCTCAACAACTACCTATCTACTGGCATCCTTGAGTGTATTTATTGGCGTTATTGTGGCAGTGATCTCGTTGAAGGAAGTATAAGGTTGAGTGGTATGGCTATTTTCTCTACATACGGTTATTCGCCGTGCTGTTCTTTTTTATATAATTGGCATACCCGCAGATTGGCTTATGGCGCTCTTATTCAGTGATATTAAGTAAGAGAGCCTGCAGGGTCTTCATCTATTGTCTCGTCATCTACGAGTGTACTTGATGCTTCATACCAACCCGGCAAGGTTCACATCGAGAGTATGAATAATTAGGATAATATTGGCAGATGGAAATCTGTGCTTTGGTAGTTAGACTGCCGAAGTTTTTTTTTCAAGTCGATATTACAGATATACTCCGTATTTTAACGCCATGGGGATTCAACTACAGAAATGCATGGGGATTCAACTACAGAAATGAGCACAGATACACATCATCGTCACAACTTGATTTTACGCACCAGGCTTAAGAAGTCAGCTATAAGATGGGCTCAAGCATTTGTGCTTTTGGTTGGAATATTTGCTTTCAACCATGCAATGGCTCTGGTGCCAAACATCAATACTTTCCCCTATAAGCAGGATTTTGAAAGCTTTGCAACTTGCGGTACGGGCGGTGCTGTACCTTGCCCACTCTCGGCAAACTGGAATAATTCAGGAGCTGATGACATCGATTGGACAGTCGATATTAATGGCACAAGCTCATCCTCTACAGGTCCGAGTGCAGACCACACCATTGGCGGTCTCGGCGGCAAGTATTTGTATACGGAATCCTCCTCTCCAGCCAACCCAAACAAAACGGCTGACTTGATCTCACCGCGCTTTGATTTTACCGCCCTACAAAACCCCGAACTCAAGTTCTGGTCTCACCTGTTCGGAGCGACTATGGGGACACTTCGGGTGGATATCAGTACGGATGGTGGTGCCAGTTATACCAATATTGTGGCCGCTTTCACCCGTAATCTGGACAGTTGGCAAGAACATACCGTAGATTTGTCGGCCTACACAGGACAGGCCAATGTTGTTTTTCGTTTTCGGGGTATTACAGGCACCAGTTTTACTTCGGATATGGCAATTGATGATTTCAGTATTGCGTCGGCCGTTCCGTCATCAAATTCAGGTGATACTGCACGCACCACTCAGAACAAGATTAAAAACTTTAAAGGTAAAATGGCCCGTCGTATCGTAGGGCAAATTCCGGATTTCTCCGGGTTACTTTCTGGTTTTGGCGTTGGTGGTGCCGGTGGAGCTTCGGGTATTAACTTTAGCGGCAATGGCGAGTTAACAAATGGTAACTTTGGTTTTGATCTTCGTAACTTCACTAATGCCCTGGCCAGCCAGGCTCAGCAGAAAGATCGCACAGCATCCGGTGTTTATTCAGAAGAGCGAGAAAATATCCATCATGGCAACGACCATATTTTATCAAATAGGGCTTCTGAAGAAGGATTGCAGAACAACTCGGATGGTACCTATAACCCGGTTCTAAGCAGTAATGCCTATCAGTCAGATTACAACCTCTGGGCCAAAGGCACTTGGGTCAAGGCTGAAGAAGACCGAGCCAATACGGATGAAAGGAGTGACTTTTATATCCTGCATGTAGGTGCTGACTACCGTTACAAATCAGATCTTCTGATTGGTGTGATGGCACAAATCGATCAGGCTGACGAAAAATCCAAGGTTCTGGGAAGCAAAGCAGAAAGTAAGGGCTGGATGATTGGGCCGTATCTGGTAAAACGCTTTGATAATGGTTTAACTCTGGATATGCACGCCTCGTACGGACATGCTGACAATGAGATCAGTCCAGTAGGTACCTATGTGGATGATTTTGATTCTAAGCGTTACCTGCTAGCTGGTAATCTTACGGGTAGCATTGATAAGGAAAAGTGGCATCTTGCTCCTAGTGTCGGGCTGGTTTACTTCAAGGAAGATCAGGAGGCGTACACCGATTCCACAGGCATAAGAATTGGTAGCCAGAGTAGTGAACTGGGTAGTATTAACTTTGGACCGAAATTCACTTATAAGTATAAAAGCAACAATGGCATGATGATTCGTCCTTCTATTGGTATCAAAGGTATCTATGACTTCAGGGTTCCTGATTTAATTGATGTGAACGGACAGGCGGTCGGTATAAAAAAATTAAGAGCGCAACTCAAGGTTGGCGTGAGTGTCGTCAATCAACAGGGCACAACCTTCTCTGCGAATTACTCATATGATGGCATTGGTGTTTCCGGCTACAAGGCGCAAAGTGCTGATGTAAGTTTCAATACACCGATCAGTATCGGTAAGAATGGTGCTACTTTGAGCGGCTCTTACTCACTGATGAGCGCGAGAGAAATTGAATACGGTGAGAAAGACATTCCGATGGATGCACAACTGCAAATATCGATACCGATTCAATGATGAGCAATAACACCTAAGCAAATAAAAGCCCGATTAGTTCGGGCTTTTTTGTATCTATGTGTACGGTTGCTTCGTACCGTCAGTCATTACTTAGATAACATTTTCCATTTCAGACGTTAAACATGTATTCGTACGGACACGGTGCGCCGTGTGAGGTTTATCGTTAAGATGGTGCTAGTTCAACAAACAAACCGATACCATGGATACCTCAAGAAAAATCAACACCGAACGACTCGCCGAAGATATTGAACAGTTGAATCTGTATGCGAACGATGAGTCTCTTAAATTGTTTGTCTCCAAGCTTGAAGCCTTGTACCAGGCACCTGAAAGTCAGGAGGCACTGGATGACTTCTTCAAGACATTTGATACGCTTGGGTTATCACAAGGCATTGTTCTTACCTATGCACCTTATTCCAAAGTACTACTCTCAGAGGCAATGAATACAGATGCCTTTGGTGAATATACCGACGAAGATTTCCAGGGTGGTTATTAAAGCCCGATATTAAAGATCGCCTTCAAGGCGTTCAATCATCATTTCAGCTGCCTTCGTTAACGTTCGGCGTTCATGCGTAATAATGCCCAATTCTCGGCTAAAGCTGATTACCGTAAAGTGACAGGGCATTAGCTGATCAGATTCCAGCGTCGTGGGTAGTACACTCCAGCCTAAACCGATCTCGACCATCATTCGAATACTCTCGAGATGATTACTGGACAGGCGAACATTGATCTTTAATCCCTGTTTCGATAGTTCGTTCTCGACCAGTTGGCGTGTGACAGTGTGTGTATCGGGCAGAATTGCGGGATAACTGAGTAAATCATCAATGTTCTCTGTCGTCGCCAGCGGATGATCTTTGGCGCAGACGATTTGCATCGGGTCTTTCCACAGGGTCTTTGCCTGCAGGTGATCCGGTAGATTAAGCGGCAACGTAATGATTGCCAGCTCGATTTCACCTTGCTGTATGGCTTCCAGGGCATCTTCAGAGTCCATAAAGCGTAGATCTAGCTCCACGTCTGGGAAATCGTTGTAATAGCGTTTCAGGCTATCTGGGAGATGGTGTAATCCAACGTGATAGCTGGTGGCGATTCGCAATATGCCGGAAGGCTTGTCACTGACTCGGCTGACATCATGTATGCCATTGTTAAGTGCGTTGATGATCGTCTGGGCGTGGGGCAGGAGACGTTCTCCAGCCTCGGTAAGCGTGATTTGATGGCCAATGCGGTCAAACAGCGATTGATTGAGTCGATTCTCCAGTTGGGCAACTCGCTTACTGATCGCGGGCTGTGTAATGTGAATGCTACGTGCAGCGGCAGAGAAGCTACCTTGTTCGTGTACAGCTACGAAGGCTTTGAGTTCTGAGATTTCCATAACGGCAGTTTAGAACTACACGGTAATTAATTCCATATAGGAATAGTTTGTATAATAAATATAAATTTGAGTAATAGATTGAACCGGAGTAGATTCTTGTTTAGCTGAGGGGCTACAGTCTGGATGTGACAGAATCTCCAGGCTTTTGATTTCATTGTATTTTTTGTTCTGGCAATGCCAGAACCGTGAGAGCGTTATGGCTGGAAAAACTTTATATGACAAGATTTGGGACGAACATGTGGTTCGTACCGAAGACGATGGGACGGCATTGATCTATATCGACCGTCATCTTGTTCACGAGGTGACATCGCCACAGGCCTTTGAAGGGCTGCGTATAGCGGGTCGTCAGCCGTGGCGTACCGACAGTGCGCTTGCTGTGCCGGATCATAATGTGCCGACCACAGACCGTGCAGCAGGTATTGCTGACCCTGTATCGCGTGAGCAGGTGCGTGCACTGGATGATAACTGTGATGAATTCGGTATCGTCGAGTTCAAGATGGATGATATCCGCCAGGGTATTGTGCACGTGATCGGGCCTGAGCAGGGTGCGACCTTGCCGGGTATGACGGTTGTTTGCGGCGACTCGCATACCTCAACACACGGGGCCTTTGGTGCACTGGCCTTTGGTATCGGTACTTCAGAAGTCGAGCATGTTTTAGCGACACAATGTCTGATCCAGAAGAAATCAAAGAATATGCGTGTTGTGGTCGACGGTAAGGTGAATCCGGGGATTACGGCCAAGGACATCGTTCTAGCGATTATTGGTGAAATCGGCACAGCGGGCGGCACCGGTTATACGATTGAATTCGCCGGTCAAGCGATTCGTGACTTATCCATGGAAGGCCGTATGACGCTGTGTAATATGGCGATTGAAGCGGGCGCACGTGCTGGCATGGTGGCCGTTGATCAAACCACGATTGACTACGTCAAAGGCCGTCCATTTTCACCGCAGGGTGATGTCTGGGATGCGGCTGTGGCGCACTGGAATATATTACACAGCGACGATGACGCGGAATTTGATACCGAGGTTGTCCTCAAGGCGGCTGATATCAAGCCTCAGGTGACCTGGGGTACATCGCCAGAAATGACGATTGCGGTGAGTGCAACAGTGCCAAATCCAGCGGATGAAGCTGACGAAGTGAAACGCAATGGTATGGAGAAGGCGCTGAATTATATGGATTTGCAGCCAGGTACACCGATTACGGATATTGCTGTAGATCGTGTATTTATCGGTTCATGTACGAACTCTCGTATCGAGGATCTGCGTGCGGCAGCTGAAATTGCTAAAGGTCGTAAAGTGGCCGATTCAGTTAAACAGGCGCTGGTGGTGCCAGGTTCTGGCCTGGTTAAACAGCAGGCGGAAGAAGAAGGTTTATCGGACGTTTTTATTGAGGCGGGCTTTGAATGGCGTGAACCGGGATGTTCGATGTGCCTGGCCATGAACGCAGATCGTCTGGAATCAGGTGAACGCTGTGCCTCGACTTCAAATCGTAATTTTGAAGGACGACAGGGACAGGGTGGACGTACACATCTTGTGAGCCCAGCGATGGCAGCGGCAGCTGCAATTGCCGGCCATTTCACTGATGCTAATGAGATGGGAGCGTAACAATGGAAGCTTTTACAACACATAGCGGTATCGTGGCTCCATTAGATCGTCCAAATGTCGATACGGATGCGATTATCCCGAAGCAGTACCTGAAATCGATTAAACGCACGGGTTTCGGCCCGACTCTGTTTGATGACTGGCGTTATATGGAGTCTGGAGAGCCTGGGCAGGATCATAGTCAGCGACAGGAAAATCCGGACTTTATTTTGAATCAGTCACCCTATGACACGGCAACCATTTTGCTTGGTCGTGAGAACTTCGGTTGTGGCTCTTCGCGTGAGCACGCCGTCTGGGCATTAACTGACTTTGGTTTTCGTGCGGTGATTGCTCCGAGCTTCGCCGACATATTTTTTAATAATTCTTTTAAGAATGGTTTGTTACCTATTGTTTTAAAAGAAAAATATATTGATATTTTGTTTGAGAAAGTGGCTGTGAATTCAGGTTATCAATTGACGATTGACCTTCAAAATCAGCGTATCTCTGGTGATGATTTCGATGCGATGAATTTTGATGTTGATGTATTCAGGAAACATTGTCTGCTGAATGGATTAGACGATATTGGCCTGACATTAGCGCACTCAGACGCAATAAAGCTGTACGAATCAAAGCGCCAGGAAGAGGCGCCGTGGTTGTTCGCCGCAAGCTAGGGATTAAATAAAAAGGACTTTATATATGACTCATAAGTTATTGATTTTAGAGGGCGATGGTATTGGCCCTGAGATTGTTGCAGAAGCCATGAAGGTGGTTGAGCGTCTGCAAGCGGATTTTGGTTTTGAGGCTGAAATAGACCATGGCTACATAGGTGGCGCGGGTGTTGATGTAGCTGGTGATCCATTGCCGGATGAAACGCTTGCAAAGGCGAAAGAAGCGGATGCTATTTTGCTCGGTGCCGTTGGTGGCCCGAAATGGGACAACCTGGAGCGTCCGATGCGCCCAGAGCAAGGTCTACTGCGTATCCGCGCGGGTCTAGACCTGTTCGCTAATCTGCGTCCAGCGATTCTCTATCCAGAGTTGGTCGATGCTTCTACTTTGAAGCCTGAGGTCGTTTCCGGTCTCGATATCATGATTGTGCGCGAATTGACGGGCGGTATTTATTTTGGTCAGCCGCGTGGAATTCGTGAGCTGGATGATGGTCAGAAAGAAGGCTTTAACACGCTGGTTTATAGTGAGTCTGAAGTGGATCGGATTACGCGCGTTGCGATTGACGTGGCGAAGAAGCGTGACAGCAAGATATGTTCGGTCGATAAGGCGAATGTGCTGGAAGTCAGTGAGTTGTGGCGTAATACCGTGGAAGCGGTCTGTGGTGAAGCAGGCGGTATCGATCTGAGTCATATGTATGTCGATAATGCTGCCATGCAGCTGGTACGTGATCCGAAACAGTTCGATGTGATTGTGACGGGCAATATGTTTGGCGACATTCTGTCGGATGCCGCAGCCATGCTTACGGGTTCTATAGGTATGCTGCCTTCAGCTTCTCTAAATAGTGATAACAAGGGGATGTACGAGCCGATTCATGGTTCTGCGCCAGACATCGCGGGGCAGGGTAAAGCGAATCCATTAGCGACGATTCTTTCGGCCGCAATGATGTTGCGCTATTCACTGAACGAGACAGCGCTGGCCGATAAGGTGGAAGCTGCGGTGCAGCAGGTACTGGCAGATGGCGCACGCACAGCTGACCTTGGTGGTGATATGTCGACTTCAGCCATGGGTGACGCTGTTTTGTCGGCGTTAAAATAGAATTAATTCAATAGCTTATAACTACTAGTTGTAGTTGATTATTTTAAAAGGTATAAATGCAGTCATGAGTAAAACATACGATGTAGCGGTAGTTGGTGCCACAGGTGCTGTGGGTGAAACAATGCTGTCTATCCAGGCAGAGCGTAACTTTCCGGTCGGCAAGGTATATCCACTGGCGAGTAGTCGTTCAGCAGGAAAGAAAGTCTCTTTTGGTGATCAGATGCTGACAGTCGAAGATCTTTCGACATTCGATTTTTCCAAGGTGCAGATTGGTTTGTTCTCAGCTGGGGGCTCTATTTCTGAGCAATTCGCGCCTAAAGCTGCTGAAGCGGGATGTGTCGTGATCGACAACACCTCTCAGTATCGCTATGACGACGATATTCCTCTGGTCGTTCCCGAGGTTAATCCAGAGGCCATCGCGGACTACAAGACACGCGGTATTATTGCGAATCCAAACTGCTCAACCATCCAGATGTTGGTAGCACTTAAGCCCATATATGACGCTGTGGGTATTGAGCGTGTGAATGTCTGTACCTATCAGGCAGTATCTGGTACGGGTAAGGAAGCGATTGAAGAGCTTGCATCACAAACAGCATCATTGCTGAACGGCAAGGGCGAGGTAGATTGCGAGGTCTACCCAAAGCAGATCGCCTTCAATGTATTGCCGCACATTGATGTCTTCCAGGATAACGGTTACACCAAAGAAGAAATGAAGATGGTCTGGGAAACTAACAAGATCATGGGCGATGATTCAATTAAGGTGAACCCGACAGCTGTACGTGTGCCTGTCTTTTTCGGTCACTCTGAAGCGGTTCATATTGAGACACGTGAAGCGATTACCGCTGAGAAAGCGCGTGAGGTGCTGGAAAATGCGCCCGGCATCACAGTATTAGATGACCGAAATGATGGAGGATACCCAACGGCGGTATCTGAAGGTGCCGGCAATGATGCGACTTATGTGGGACGTATTCGTTCAGATATCTCTCATGACCGTGGTCTGAATATGTGGGTTGTATCAGATAATGTGCGTAAAGGAGCGGCTTTAAACAGCGTTCAGATCGCTGAAATTTTGATAAAAGACTATATTTAACGGATAGTTAGTAGAATTTCGTAAAAAAATATTTAAAATCGGTTTGTAAGCAGCTAGAATCGCTTATTAGAGAGATTGGGGTAGTGCCCGTGCTTTAAGGGACAAGCTGAGGAAATAATAATATGTTTAAAAAACTGCCACTGGCTTTAATGATGGGAACGCTTCTCACGGCAAGCAGTGCTTTCGCACTGGGTGTGGGCGACATCAAGGTCAATTCGGCACTGAATCAGCGTCTTGATGCTGAAATCGAGCTGCTTTCCTCAATTGAGGGTGAACTCGATGATGTCACGGTTTCGCTGGCTTCACAGGAAGCTTTTGAACGTATTCGCCTGGCTCGCCCTTATCATCTGACTGATATTAAATTCAAAGTGACGACGCGTGCAGATGGTACGCCTGTCGTTAAGCTGAGCACTCCTGAAAATATACGTGAACCATTTCTGGATTTTCTGGTTGAGGTAAGCTGGCCGAAAGGTCGCATGTTGCGTGAATACACCGTGTTACTGGATCCACCAGTGACTATGGCCTCACAACCACAGCCAGGTTCTACTTCGTCTTCTTCAAGTGGCGCTGAAACAATTGCATATGTTCCAGATCCAGGTGAATCATCTACTCCTGATGTTTCTTCAGCTGATTCCAGTAGCTATAGCGCGCCATCTTATTCTGGCGACACCTACGGGCCTATTGCTGATCAGGAGACACTCTGGAGCATTGCGAATCAGGTTAAGTCTGGAGATGTTAGTACGCAGCAAATGATGCTGGCATTGTTCGATGCTAATCCTGAAGCATTTATTGATGGTGATATCCATCACGTAAGAAAAGGCGCAGTACTACGTATACCTGCGTCATCTGACGTAAACGTCCGTGATTATGCGGATGCGATGGCAGAGGTCCGTCAGCTAAATGAAAATTTAGATCTCACAGCTACTTCTGAACAGGCCGGCATCCCTGAGGCTATGGTCGATGTAGAGACATCGTCTGCACCAACTGAATCAACCACTGCACCACAGCAACAGGATGAGCTAAGTATTGTCGCTCCATCGAATGCGTCTTCAGCGGGCACAGGTAGTTCCACTGAAGACCTGGATGCTTTAAAGCGCGAACTGGCACTGGCGACTGAAACAATGTCCAGCCAGAAGCTTGAAAATGAAGAATTAAAGTCACGTATTCAGGAACTGGAAGGTGCGGTTGCTGAAATGGACAAGCTCAAGCGTCTGCTTGAGTTGCAAAATGAGGAAATGGCGCGGTTACAGGGGCAGATGTCAGATGTTGGTTCTGTCGCTGAGTCTGCAGTCGAACCCGTTGTAGAGCAAGTTGTTGAAGAACAGCAACCGGAAATTCAGCCAGAACCAGTTGAAGAACAGGTTGCTGAGAGTATGGCAGAAGCTGAGCCAGATCCTGCGCCAGCAGAACCGGCTCCTCGTCCTGCACCATTGCCACCACCGGCCCAGAAAGAGCCGATGGATGTTGCGATGGATTATATTAATAAAGTTAGGAATGACCCAACGCTGCTAGGTATCGTTGCGGCGGTTGTTCTTGTGCTGATCGCGTTGGTTGTGCTCGTCTTACGTCGTAGAAAATCTGTAGATGCTCCAGTTGAGGAAGTCGCTGAAGCAGACCTCCCAGAAGCAGATGATGATAATTTCACAATGGAAGTCGTCGACGAAGGTGAATCAGACGATGGAAAGTCTTCGAAGAAGAAATTTGCGCTAGCTGGTCTTGGCGGAGCCGCCTTATTTGCCGGTTTAAAAGATAAATTTAAGTTCGGTAAAAAGAAGACCGCTGATGACATCGGTGTGGAAGAAGGTGATTCTGACGATGTTACGGATCAGAATTTCGGTGCAGAGGAAGATGCTGCAGCATTGACTGGTGATGAAGCTACGGTATTTGAAGCACCTGAGTCGGAAGCCGAACCTAGTTTTGATGACATGATGTTTGAAGAAGATGACGCTTCATCTTCCGACGCTGGCTTTGATCCAGCTGCAACGACAGTTGGTGATCCAGAGCCGGCTGCGCCAGCAGAGCCTGAAGGCCCTGATCCGCTCGAAGAAGTAGATGTCTATGAGGCATTTGGTGACTTTGAGCAGGCAGCTGAGATTGTTAAGCAGGCTATTGCAGAACAACCAGATAATAATTCCTTCAAGCTACGTTTGTTTAAGGTCTATCAGAATGGCGGCATGTCGAGTGAATTCTCTGACGATGCTGTTGCCTATAAAGGCGATTTAGATGGTTCGTCAGAATGGGACGAGATTGTTTCTATGGGCCAGTCATTTGCCCCTGATTGTCCAGCATGGTCTGGCGGTGGTGTAAGTGAAGCGGCTCCGGCAGCGGATGCAGGCTCTATGTCTGAAACTGTTGCAGAAGCACCTGCTGAGGCATCGGCAGCTGATGATGCGGGTGTTGACTTTGGTGATCTGGACTTCGAGTTAGGTGATGCTGGAGGCGACACGCCAGCAGCTGAGCCAGAGCCCGCTGCAGAAACACCTGCCTCTGATAGTGGTGGTGATAGTCTTGAGTTTGATTTAGGTGATCTGGATTTTGAACCGGCTGGTTCAGCAAATGCACCATCAGACAATACGCCTACAGCTGAACCAACAGCGGATGATTCAGTTGATAACTCCATGGAGTTCAATCTGGGTGATCTGGATTTTGAAACTCCAGGTGATGATGCTCCAGCCGCGCCAGCAGAAAGCGCTGACGAAGCTGCAGTCGATAATTCTATGGAATTCGATCTAGGTGATATGGATTTTGAATCAGCTGATTCTGCAGCCGAAGAGGCTCCAGTCGAAGATGCAGGCGCTGATGATATGACGCTCGATGCAGATCTTGGCCTTGATTTTGAACTAAATGAACCATCTGCTGAAGCTGAGGGTGGAGATTTCAAAGAAGGATCTGAAACTGTTGAGCTGGATGTTTCTGCCGACGAACTTATGGCGCAGGCTTCAGAATCGAGTGATGTTCCTGATTCTGAAGATCCAACCATTCTATTCCCTGAAGGCGATGCACCAGCAGGTGATGGTGCTGATGTCAGTATGGGTGTTGATTTGTCTGACTTTAGCTTTGATATCGATGAAAGCGGTAATGCTGATGCGTTAGATATGGGTGATGATTCCTCGTCTGAATCTGGGGATTTCCTGGCTGACGCAGACGAAGCACTTTCTGCTATTCCAGATGGCCCAGATGAGGTTGGTACTAAACTGGATCTGGCACGTGCTTATATTGATATGGGTGATGCTGATGGCGCAAAGAACATTCTTCAGGAAGTTGTGGCTGAAGGTAATGACGCGCAGAAGCAGGATGCTGAAGAGCTGTTAAAGAATACCTGATAGTGAGTTATATGGGTTTATGTGACGGGGCATTTATGCCCCGTTTTTATTTATGATGAATAAATTCGCATTTGGCATTAGTTACGATGGGAGTCACTATTCGGGGTGGCAACGTCAGGAACATACGCCAGCGACTGTTCAAGAGAAGGTTGAAGCAGCCGTTAGTGAGATCGCCAATGAAGATTTGATTGTTTATTGTGCTGGTCGAACCGACCGTGGAGTCCATGCATCTGGTCAGATCGTTCATTTCGAGACGTCTGTGTTCAGAACGGATCGTTCATGGTTACGCGGCATGAATACGTTGTTGCCTGATGATATTAGCGTGCAATGGGCCAGGCAGGTTAGTGATGACTTTCACGCGCGTTATAAAGCATTTTGTCGCTCTTACCGTTACATCATAAATAATAATCGTTATACACGAGGTTCTTTAAATAGAATGCGTAGTAGCTGGGTTTATCAGCCACTTGATGAACTACGAATGCAAGAAGCAGGTGATGCATTGCTGGGAACTCATGATTTCACTTCGTTTAGAGCATCAGCCTGTCAGGCGAAGACACCAGTAAAGACAATTTATAAACTCAATATTTCTCGCTTCCAGGATTTTGTTATTCTCGAAATCGAGGCGGATGCATTCTTGCACCACATGGTACGTAATATTGCCGGTGTTTTAATTGCGATAGGTGAGGGTAAAGCCGACGTATCCTGGTGTCGTGAAGTGTTAGATGCCAAGGATCGTAGGCAGGGTGGTGTAACAGCAAAACCTGAGGGTCTTTATTTAACGGGTGTTCGATATCCAGATGAATTCGATATTCCTTATGACCCTTCAGCACCAATCATTTTATGATACTTATATAGTAAGCGTAACGTAGAGATATGAATCGTACTCGTATAAAAATTTGTGGCATTACTCAGGCTGAAGACGCACTGTATTGTGCTCAGGTTGGTGTTGATGCCATTGGCCTGGTGTTTTACGAGCCAAGCCCGAGAAACGTAACGATAGAACAGGCGGAAAATATCATTGCGGTCTTACCGTCATTCGTTACCGTCGTTGGCCTGTTTATGAACCCCGAAGCGTCATTTGTTGCTAATATTAACCAGAACCTGCCACTGGATGTCCTGCAATTTCACGGACAGGAGAGCGCGGCGTTCTGTGATGGATATGACCGTCCCTATATTAAAGCGGTGGCTATGGGCGATGATGGCGCGGATTTTAATCAGCTGGTGGCTGAATATGCTCGTGCTCAAGCTTTTTTGCTGGATAGCCATAAAACCGGTAAGGCTGGTGGCAGTGGTGAAATTTTCGATTGGTTAAAAATACCTGGACAGCTCGATAAACCATTGATTCTGGCAGGCGGATTGACGCCCGACAATGTACAATCCGGCATTCATAAAGCACACCCTTATGCAGTCGATTGCAGTAGTGGCGTGGAGTTGAAACCCGGTATCAAGGATCACGGAAAGATCCGTCAATTTGTGGAGAATGTTGCCGATGTCGACGCAACCAACTGACTTTACCCAATACCCTGACGATAGAGGGCATTTTGGCCAATACGGAGGCATGTTTGTCGCCGAGACGCTCATGGAGCCACTGGAAGAGCTTCGTCTAGCGTATGAGAAGCTGAAAGCAGACCCCGATTTTCAGGCCGAATTTGATTACGATTTAGCCCACTATGTTGGTCGTCCATCGCCGATCTATCACGCACAGCACCTTAGTAAGAAAATAGGTGGCGCACAGATCCTGTTAAAGCGTGAAGATCTGAATCATACGGGCGCACACAAGATTAATAACACCATAGGGCAGGCATTACTGGCCAAGCATATGGGTAAGACTCGAATCATTGCAGAGACTGGTGCTGGGCAGCATGGTGTGGCCAGTGCCACGGTTGCTGCGCGTCTTGGCATGGAATGTATCGTCTACATGGGTGCGGTTGATGTAGAACGTCAGGCGCTGAATGTTTATCGAATGGAATTACTTGGAGCGAAGGTTGTTCCAGTTGAATCCGGTTCCAAAACACTGAAGGACGCGCTAAATGAAGCGATGCGCGACTGGGTGACGAATGTTGACGATACGTTCTATATCATCGGAACGGTTGCCGGCCCTCATCCTTATCCAGCCCTGGTTCGTGATTTCCAATCTGTGATTGGTCGTGAAGCGAGACAGCAATGTCTCGATATGCAAAATAAGCTGCCAGATGCATTGGTTGCCTGTGTAGGTGGAGGCTCGAATGCGATTGGCCTGTTTTACCCTTTCCTGAATGATACTGATGTTGAGATCTACGGGGTGGAAGCGGCTGGTAATGGTCTCGATACGGGGTCACATGCAGCGCCACTATGTGCAGGAATTCCCGGAGTCCTACATGGTAATCGTACGTACTTAATGGAAGATGATGACGGCCAGATTATCGAGACACACTCGGTTTCAGCAGGACTGGATTATCCTGGCGTAGGCCCCGAGCATGCGTGGTTAAAGGATATCGGACGGGCTAAGTATGATGCTGTGACTGATGATGAAGCATTGGCAGCTTTCCATGAATTAACACGTGTTGAAGGAATATTGCCTGCGCTTGAATCAAGTCATGCCGTGGCCTATGCCATGAAGCTGGCAAAAACCATGGATAAAGATCAGACGATACTGGTTAATCTATCGGGTCGTGGCGACAAAGATATACATACAGTGGCATCACTGGAAGGAATTCAAGAATGAGCCGATTGCAGGGCTGTTTCAGTAGTCTAAAAGCCGATAATCGTTGTGCATTAATTCCATATGTAACAGCAGGTGATCCGAATCCAGATATGACGGTTGATTTAATGCATACATTGGCCGCTTCAGGCGCAGATGTTATTGAGCTGGGTGTACCTTTTTCAGATCCAATGGCGGATGGCCCTGTGATCCAGGCGGCATGTGAACGTGCACTAGAGCACCATACATCGCTACGTGATGTCTTAGGCATGGTGAAAGAGTTTAGAGAAGCAAATCAGAATACGCCGGTTATTTTAATGGGTTATCTCAATCCTGTTGAGCGTATGGGTTACGAGGAATTTACATCACAGGCAACAGTAGCGGGTGTCGATGGCGTATTAACCGTCGATATGCCACCAGAAGAGTCTGATGACTTATGTGATTTTTTAAGGCAGCAGGAACTTGATCCGATATTCTTACTATCTCCAACTTCACCTGAAGCGCGTATTCGTAAAATTGCTGATGCCGGTTCTGGCTTTCTTTATTATGTTTCATTAAAAGGTGTAACTGGCGCAGCGAACCTTGATATCGATGCGGTTACTGCCAAGCTTGCTCAAATAAGACAGTTTAGTGATCTTCCTGTTGGCGTAGGTTTTGGCATTCGAGATGCAGATTCGGCCGCTAGCGTTGCGACTGTTTCTGATGCGGTTGTTGTCGGTAGTGCATTAATCCGTATACTTGAGGCACATCAAAACGATATAAGTCTGGCGAAACAGAAAATCTCTGATTTAATGACTGGTATACGGCAGGCAATCGATAATGTTCGATCCTAATAAAGGAGTGGGTGAACAGGTATGAGCTGGCTAGAAAAACTAATGCCGTCCCGTATCCGTACGGATGGGACATCCAAGCGTCAGGTACCTGAAGGTTTATGGTCTAAGTGTGATTCCTGCAGTGCGATTCTTTATAAAGCAGAGCTAGAAAAAAATCAGGAAGTTTGTCCAAAGTGTGGACACCATATGCGCATTCATGCGCGGCGCCGTCTTGAGCAGTTTCTGGATGAAAATTCACGTGAGGAAATTGGTGCATCTTTGGAACCTTCAGACCCACTGAAGTTTAAAGACAGCAAGAAATATAAAGATCGTATCAATCAGGCTCAAAAATCGACTGACGAAAAAGATGCGCTCATCATGATGAAGGGCAATCTCAAGCATAAGCCGGTCGTCGCAGGGGCATTTGTATTCCGTTATATGGGCGGATCCATGGGCTCGGTGGTCGGAGAAAAATTTGTTCGTGCTGTTGAAGTTTGTGTCGAAGAAGATCGCCCTCTAATTTGTTTTACTGCAAGTGGTGGCGCAAGAATGCAGGAAGCGTTGTTGTCTCTACTACAAATGGCAAAGACAAGTGCGGCACTTAACAAGCTGTCTGAGCGCGGCATTCCATTTGTCTCCGTATTAACTGATCCGACTATGGGTGGCGTATCAGCAAGCTTTGCGATGCTAGGTGACGTCCATATAGCAGAGCCAAAGGCATTAATTGGATTTGCAGGGCCTCGTGTTATTCAACAGACGGTACGCGAGACTTTGCCGGAAGGTTTCCAGCGCAGTGAATTTCTATTAGAACATGGTGCTATCGATATGGTGGTGAGTCGACTGGAACTTCGTGACACGATTCATGATCTTATCTCTATGCTGCATCAGCAACACTAATCATATCTATTATCATTGTTAGCCAGTCATTTGGAACGTCTTACGTTAGATGAATGGCTGGCTTATCAGGAAAGCCTCAGCACCAAATCAATTGACCTTGGTCTCGACCGTGTAGTTCAGGTCTGGGAAAACATGGGAAATCTTTCATTTGATTGCCCAGTTATCGTTGTCGGCGGCACTAACGGTAAAGGGTCTACGATACGATTTTTACAACTAGCATATCAGCAGGCGGGATATACAACAGCTGTGTATACCTCTCCTCATATTGAACGTTATAACGAACGAGTTGCTATCAATGACCATGCAGTTGATGACCCGACATTAATTGATGCGTTTGAAGTCATCGAGCAGGCACGAGGCAATATCGCTTTAACCTATTTTGAATATGGAACACTGGCAGCTCTTTGGTGTTTTCATCAGTCGAGTCCAGATATCGTTTTATTGGAAGTCGGTCTGGGCGGGCGTCTGGATGCTGTGAATATTCTGTCTCATGATGTTGCCATAGTGACGAATGTATCCCTTGACCATATGGACTGGCTCGGTGACACCGTCGAAAAAATTGCTTATGAGAAGGCGGGTATAGCACGTGAGGGTCGGCCACTTATCTATGCGGAGTCGAACACTCCTGTATCCTTGACTCAGTATGCTTCAGATATAGACGCAATATTAGTTGCCGAAGGTGAGGGTTATCAAATACAAATCAATGCAGACTCCTGGGACTTTACTACTCCCGTTGCGGAGTTGATGGCTTTGCCTGTGCCTAAGCTGTCTGGGCAGCATCAAATATCAAATAGTGCTGCAGCGATCTATGCGATCCAGTATTTAAATGATCGTTTACCTGTGGATCGGCAAGATATTGAGCGAGCGTTATCTGCTTTTACTTTGCCAGGACGTTTCCAGAGTGTTTCTACTCGTCCTGAGGTGATCGTTGATGTCGCACATAACGAAGCCGCTGTTGATGCGCTATCTGAAAACTTGCAACGTTTGAATACACAGTCAATCAGTGCTGTATTCGGCTTACAAAGTAATCGTGAAATAGCATCGATTACAAAAGCACTTATTGATATCGTTGATCATTGGTATGTCAGCTCGCTTAGAGATATTGATAGTCATGTGGCTGCCGATATCAGCAAAGAGATAAAAAAACTAAACGATGTCGCTAATATTACGGAATGTACAAACGTGGCTGAAGCACTTACTCAAGCATGTGAAAATACGCCCGCTGATTCAACTGTGTGTGTGTTCGGGTCTTTCTATACGGTTTCTGAGGTAATAGAGGCAATGCGTGTATAATCCACAGTCACCAGTAACCATGTTATCAACAGGTATTTAGGAGTTGGATAGGTGGACGAGCAGTTAAAGCAGCGCCTGGTCGGTGCTGCAGTAGTAATTTCACTCGGTATCATATTCCTGCCAATGATCCTGGACGGTGGGCGACATACAGCGTACGAAAAAGTCGACCTTACTATTCCTCCTGCTCCCGATGTGGATTACGAATCCAGTGTTGAACCCCTGACTCCCGTACAGGTGGTTTCCAAATCAGTAAAATCACCAGAGCCACCACAGATCGACAAACAGCCGCACTTAATTGAAAAAAAGCTAGAAGAAGATGTCCCAGATCTCAAAGCTGAGGTGGCTGATTTAATCGAACCGATTGAGCCTGCAGATAAGGTGGTCAGTAAACAGGGCGAAGACCTGACAAAAAAGGTTTCATCTGTGCCAGATAAACCTGAGATTAAGCAAACAACTACACCAGAGAAAGTAGTTTCTAAGCCTAAAACGATTACGAAGCCGGTGGTTAAAGCCTCTAAGCCTGCGGTGAAGAAGCCAGTCGCAAGCTCATCGCCAGTTTCGGCCTGGGTTATTCAGGTCGGTAGTTTTTCTAGCCGTGAACGTGCGCTGGAGCTGAGAAATAAACTCCGAAAAAATGGCTTTGTGAGCTTTGTAGAGTCATTCAGTGGCACCGGCAAAACAGCCCATCGGGTACGCATCGGCCCAGAAACCGGGCGTGAAAGGGCTGAAGCATCTCTGAAAAAGCTGAAGTCGAAACTGGGAATTAAAGGCATTATCGTCAGTTACCCTTAAGAACCTCTGATTAATTGACGATTTTTTACAGACTGTATGGATCATGATGAGACACTACAGGGGAGTTTTGATAGAATCCCGCTCCTCGAACCTCAACCTCTCGTGGTAAGACTCAAATGGAACTGAACTGGGCTGATTTCACCGTAATCGGCATTGTTGTACTTTCTACCTTCATTAGTTTAATTCGTGGATTCATCAAGGAAGCGGTATCACTCGCGACCTGGGTACTCGCGGTTTGGGCAGCGTTGAGGTATACGCCGTTTGTCTCTACGTATCTTACTGAGATGGTCGATATCCCGTCACTTCGCATGGGTATCGCAGCGCTAATTATATTTATTTCAACGCTCATCGTCGGCGCATTAATCAATTATGTGATTAGTCAACTTGTTGAAAAAACAGGCTTTTCTGGAACGGATAGAACACTCGGAGCTGTTTTCGGTATCTTGCGAGGTGTACTGGTTGTCGCGATCATCGTGGTGCTGGCCAGTCTGACACCAATCCCACAGGATCCATGGTGGAAGCAGTCAGCATTCTTGCCAGCTTTCCAGGAAAAAATTACGGTATACAAGGCCTACTTACCGGATCAAATCGCTGAAAACTTTGACTTCACTCGTGGTGCGACGACGAATGAAGCAGAAGCAACTAGTCAGCCTGTTCCTGAACCTACAGCAGAAGCTGCTGCTCCTGCTGAACGTACCTAGCCAGCTCCATGTGTGGAATAGCCGGTATTGTTGGGCACAGCCCAGTTAATCAAAGCCTCTATGATGCTTTAACGGTTCTACAGCACCGTGGTCAGGATGCCGCAGGTATTGTGACTGCTGACAATGATCGTCTGCATCTGAGAAAAAGCAATGGCATGGTCAGGGATGTATTTCATACCCGCCATATGGTTGAACTACCGGGAAATATGGGAATCGCCCATGTCCGATATCCAACAGCGGGTTGTGATAGTTCTGCCGAAGCACAACCCTTTTATGTGAATTCACCTTACGGTATTACTCTCGCACACAATGGTAATTTGACTAATGCTGCAGAGTTACGCCGCGAGCTATTTGTCGATGAAATGCGGCATATCAATACTGATTCAGACTCTGAGATCCTGCTCAATGTATTTGCTCAGGAGCTACAACGTATTGGCAAATTAAAGATAACGCCCGCGGATATATTTAAGGCCGTTGAGGGTGTACATAAACGTTGTAAGGGTGGTTATGCCGTAGTCGTCATGATTATGGGATACGGCGTTCTGGGCTTTCGTGATCCAAATGGTATCCGTCCTATCTGTTACGGTAAGCGCGATTCTGAATCTGGCCCTGAATATATGATTTCTTCCGAAGATGTTGCTGTACAGGCTCTGGGTTTTGATCTGGTTGATGATATTGCTCCGGGTGAAGCGGTCTTCATCGAAGAAGGCGGTGCAATGTTCAAGCAGAAGTGCGCTCGTAATACGGCGTTAATGCCGTGCCTTTTTGAATATGTTTATCTGGCTCGTCCAGATTCGATTATCGATCATGTATCCGTTTACAAAGCACGCCTACGTATGGGAGAGATGCTGGCAAAGCGAATTCTTGAGCAATGGCCGGATCATGACATCGATGTGGTTGTACCGATCCCCGATACATCTCGGACATCTGCATTACCGCTGGCCTATAAGTTGGGAATTAAATATAGAGAAGGCTTTATCAAGAACCGTTACATTGGCCGAACATTTATTATGCCAGGGCAGCAGCAACGTAAAAAATCTGTACGCCAGAAACTCAATGCCATCGAGCTGGAATTTAAAGACAAGAATGTTTTACTGGTTGATGATTCGATTGTACGCGGAACGACATCAAAACAGATTATTGATATGGCGCGCAATGCTGGCGCTAAAAAAGTGTATTTTGCTTCGGCAGCACCTGCTGTACGTTACCCAAATGTCTATGGTATAGATATGCCAACGGCTGAAGAGCTTGTTGCACACGGACGTACCGATGAAGAAGTCGCAAAAGAGATCGGTGCAGATAAACTGTTTTACCAGGATCTTGATGATCTGAAGAAAGCAGTCCTAAAAGGCAATAATGATATCGAAGGTTTTGAGGATTCCGTATTCTCAGGACAATATTTAACAGATGAAGTGACAGCTGCTTATCTGGATGACCTGGCAAAATCTCGATGTGATACAGCTAAGTCTGATCGCCGTGTGAAACAGAACGAGCCGATCGAAATACATAATGTACGATGAAGATAGGTTATTGACAGAGACAAATCCTTAAATTAGTCTTTCTATAAATTAGTGCGCCGATTTGAGAAATCAGCTTGCGGGCGCGTAATAAATACAGCTAAAGCGACGTACCTGCTTTAGCTAAAGGCTAACGCGGGTTTTTTTATGCCCGCAGGATTAGGTGTAGATAATGAATGATGTTGACTTGAATGAATTAGATTTCGAGACACGGGCTGTACGCTATGGACAGAAGCGTACCGAAGAGCATGAACATAGCGAGGCTATCTTTATGACCTCTAGCTATGTATTTGATAATGCTGCACAGGCCGCTGCCCGGTTTTGCGGTGAAGAACCTGGCAATATCTATTCTCGCTTCCATAATCCCACAGTGCGTAGTTTTCAGGATCGTCTGGCGTCTTTAGAGGGTGGGGAAGCCTGTGTAGCTACATCCTCAGGTATGTCAGCCATACTGGCAACGGTTATGGCGTTGATGGAGAGTGGCGATCATTTGATCGCATCACGCAGTGTCTTTGGTTCGACAATCGCATTATTCGATAACTACTTTAAGAAGTTTGGGATCGAGATTACCTACGTTGAATTGTCTTCCCTTGAAGCCTGGCAACAGGCTATACAACCGAATACAAAAATGTTGTTTGCCGAAACGCCCTCTAACCCGTTAACGGAGATCGTAGACATTCAGAAGCTGGCAGATATAGCGCACAGTAGCGATGCACTTTTAGTGATTGATAACTGCTTTTGTACGCCGGCATTACAAACTCCATTGTCGCTAGGCACAGATATCGTCATTCACTCAGCAACCAAGTATCTAGATGGTCATGGCAGGGCTGTTGGCGGTGCCGTTGTCGGTGATCAGGAGAAGGTGGGTGAAAAGGTGTTCTCGTTCATTCGGACAGCGGGTCCAAGTATGAGCCCATTTAATGCCTGGAACTTTAGTCGTGGTTTGGAAACATTGTCATTACGTATGAAAGCCATGTCTGAATCAGCAACGACAATGGCTGACTGGCTAGATGCTCACCCTGGTATCAGTCAAGTGTATTATCCTGGGCTTACTTCGCATCCACAGTTTGATATTGCTCAATCACAGCAATCACTGTCTGGAGGTATTGTTGCCTTTGAGGTTGTAGGTGGCAAGCAACGTGCCTGGGAAGTTATGGATGCACTAGAAATCATGTCGATAACGGCAAATCTTGGTGATGTGAAATCAACAATCACACACCCAGCAACAACTACTCACCATAGGATTCAGCCTGAGCAGCGCCTTGCGGCAGGTATTGGGGATGGGTTGTTGAGAATATCGGTTGGTCTGGAATCAATAGATGATTTGATCTCTGATCTGGATCAGGCCTTATCAAAGAAATAGCTAGACTATAGTGTGAAAAATCTTTTCGAAACGGCTTATCAATGCATCCTTACCGCCGATATAGAAAGAAAGCTTGATGCTGTTAGGCAAATGGCACAGCAATGGTATCTAGGTGGCCTGAGATATAACGATAACAATGTGCCCGTTGAGTGTATTCAAATGGCGGGGGTGCCAGAGTCACTTATGCTGGTTGCACCAGTTGATGTTCCCAGACGTCGAATTGGAAGCAGGGAGGGACTGGTCGCACTATTGCATGCGATTGCTCATATCGAGTTTAGTGCAATCAATCTGGCTGTTGATGCAATCTACAGATTCAGAGATATGCCCGAGCAGTATTACGATGACTGGATGAAGGTGGCGACTGAGGAGTGCTATCATTTTTCTATGATACGTCAACAACTGCAGCGTGAGGGGAGTGATTATGGCGAGCTACCAGCTCATCAGGGGCTTTGGGATGTGGCCAACTATAGTGCTGATGATGTATTACATCGAATGGCGTTGGTACCGCGAGTGCTAGAGGCTCGCGGTCTTGATGTGACGCCCGGAATGATCAAACGTGTTGAAGATGCTGGTTATGATAATTTTGCCGAGATTTTGAAAATTATTTTCCGGGATGAGATTGGTCATGTGCGTATCGGTAGTTTCTGGTTTAATACGCTCTGTAAAAAAAGGGCACTGGATCCATTACAGCAGTTCAATTCTATGCTGGCAGATTACTGTCGGGATATGAATGCACATATATCCGGGCCATTTGATGAGGACGCGCGAAAGAGCGCAGGATTTTCAGAACAGGAACTGGAACAGCTGAAACATTATGCATAAATATATTTATACTGGAGCACTCTTAATCTTCACGTTAGTACTATCGGCGTGTGATACGGATAAGAGTGGCATTTCTGCAGAAGCCGTAGAACCAAAACCACAAGTCATTGAGACGACAGCAGAGAAACCTGCTCAGCAGCCTGCTGAGACTATTAAACCTGAAAATAGCGTTTCTGCGATCTCCGTGATATTCGAAGAAGTAGAAACTGATAATGAACCGTTTATAACGAGAATGATATTTAGTGAAAAGTTCATTCGTATTGACGACGGCCCTGAAAGTGAAGACTACGTTCTTTACGACCGCGAAAAGAAGAGAATCTTTAGCATTGTTGCAGAGAATGAAAGCATCCTGGTTGTAGATCCTTCTGCAGAAGCAGGCCCGTCACCTGAAAATTTGACAATTACAACCCAGTTAATTGATGATCCAGGCATCCCTGACATAGCGGGTAAAAAACCGAGATACACTCAATACAGCGCCAATGATCAGCTATGTTTTCATGTGGTCGCGGCTGATAATTTTCTACCCGAGGTGACTCAGATGCTGCGGGAGTATCAAATGGTATTAATGGCACAGCAGCAACAGATACTCTCCAATACCCCAGAGGAACTACAAACCTCCTGTTTCCTGGCAAACTATGTTTATGCGCCAGTTCAATTTCTTGAACACGGGTTTCCGGTACAACAGTGGGATACCACCGGTTACCGTCGATCACTTCTTAGTTTTAAAGAAAACGTAGTTGTCGATAAAGTTAATTTTGCATTGCCATCGAACTACGGGTTTTTCAGTATGGGATTGAATACTGATAGCCCGCTGTAGCTCTATAACTTAACTTAAAGATAATAGAAGTGCCTACGCGGTATAAAATTAAACGTCAGCTTGTTGGTGGTTTTCTGCTGCTGAATCTGGTTTTAATCAGCATTATTGTGACTGGCATGTTTCAGTTACAGCAAGTAACTGATCATCTGGATCAATTGGCATTTAATACCAACGTTAAACTACAGTTGGCTAGTGATATGCACGAATCAGTGCATATACGAAGAAACTCCCTCTATCGTTTCGTCGAAACGTTAGATCAATTTCGGAGAGTTGAAGAATGGGAAACGTTTAACGAAGCGGCTTCAGTTTATCTTGCAACAAGGCAACAGCTCTCTGAATTGCTGACTTCGCAAACCGAACGAAATTTATTAAACGACCTTGATAAGTTGACATTGAAAGGTCAGCCTCTGCAGTTAAAAGTCATTGACCTCGTATATGAAGGATATCTTGATGAAGCCAGTCTGGTTTTATTTGATGAGGCAAAGCCAGTGCAGTCACAGGTTATTGAGCAGATTGGTCATTTACTTGGACAATTTGAAACAGATAAAGACAGGTTAGTTGAAGAAGCACACGATACGCATCAGCAGGCCCTGTATGTAATGGCAATATTAGGCGTGATTGCAATTATTCTTAGTATTACGATTGCATTGGTTGTGACACGTAATGTTAGTCAACATATACGTGAATCACAGTTACAACAAAGAAAATATCGTGCTTTATTCGAATCGAGTCTGGATGCGATATTTTTATGGCATGACTGGAAGCTGATTCAATCGAATGATGCGGCACGTCGTATGTTCCGAATTGAAGATCATGCTGAGTCCAGTCTGACATTACTGGATTTACTGCCTAAACATCAGGCAAATGGAGATGGTCCAGCAGAGGTTTTACAGGAGCTGTTTGAACATACATCCGAATACGATTTATATTATTGTGAAATGCAACGACGTGATGGAAGTCGTTTCCCTGTTGATATACGTCTTAGCCATGTTCAGCTTGATGATGCCAAGGTGGTTCAGATGGTAATTCGTGATAAATCTAAACCAGTAGAAGATGTTCAGTTATAGCTAATAGACTGTAGGTCGCACTGTCCATTGTCAGTGCAAATCAGCATGCTCCCCTGGTCGTACCAGTCACCAAGTACAATACGTTTTACATCTTTGTTATTGATATTATAGGAATGTGTTCCAGGTCGATGTGTATGACCATGTATCATTAAATCAACTTTAGTCGATTTAATTGTTGATATAACAGCATCTGAATTTACATCCATTATTTCGGATGATTTCTGTTCGATAGCCGATTGGCTTTGTTGGCGCAATGAAACAAAGTATTGATGGCGATCACCAAGACTCATACTGAGCACATTATTTTTCCATTCGGCGCTGCGTACTTCTTTTCTAAATTTCTGATACTCAACATCATCTGTACACAAGGTATCACCGTGTAACAAAATAGCTTGTTGGTCATAGAGGTCGATAATCAAGCCATCAGAAATAATCTGGCATCCAGTTATTGTTTCGAAGTCACTACCAACGAGGAAATCACGATTTCCTGGCATGAAATAGACAGGGAGATCCCGGCTGGTCTCTTTCAGTGCATGGAGCACATTCTGGTAGGGTGAATTAATGTCATCGTCGCCCATCCAGAACTCAAATAGATCACCGAGGATGTATAGGGCGTCAGCATTAGGAGCATCCTGCTTTAAAAACTGCAGGAACGCTTCTTCTATCTCAGGTTGTGAGGGGTGCAGATGTAAATCGGAAATGAAGAGAGTTTTCCGCATCAGTGTTAGCTGTTATGACTATTCATCAGTTTCAGTGGCGGATTCGATGATCACATCCTCTGTGGGAACGTCAGCATATGGGCCATGGTGTCCTGTTTGTACATCACGAATAATATCGACGACCTCGATACCTTTGACAACTTTACCGAATACGCAATAACCCCAGCCTTGCGGGGAGGGTGAAGAATAATTCAAAGAATCGTTATCAAAGATATTGATGAAGAATTGAGCGGTGGCTGAATGCGGGTCGCCCGTACGTGCCATTGCAATGGTCCCCCGCTCATTCTTTAGTCAATTATCAGCTTCGTTTTTGATGGGGTCTCTGGTTGGTTTTTGAGTCATACTGGGCTCAAATCCACCGCCCTGAATCATAAAACTATCAATCACCCGGTGAAAAATTGTGCCGTCGTAATGACCATCATTTACATACTGTAGGAAGTTTTTTACTGTCTCAGGCGCTTTTTCATGATCGAGTTCGATAACGATATCGCCTTTATTGGTTTTCAGTGTAATCATCTTGGTGTTCTCTTTAATTCGCTAAGCGTTGTACAGACTGAATTATAACTGGATCCAGCGGCGCATCTTTGGAAAATTGATCGACCGCTCCGGTAGGTGCCTGCTTGATAGTATTGACCACATCCATACCATTGATGACTTTGCCAAAAACAGTATAACCCCAGCGCATGTAAACTAACTGCAGGTCCTCATGCCGTTTATTGACATAAGAGGAGCAGGTTTCATCTGGCTGAATCTTATTGTCCTGCTTCAGTTGTTCCAGATTGCCCAGGCAAGTCGATAAAGCAGCATCAAGCGAATATTGTTCAGATTGTAGGATGGATTGCATGAGGCAGATGTAACCGTTTTTATCATCATGTGCACTAGTGGATGCCTTTTTCAGAGAATCACGTGTAATACGGGAGCCATGACAGTCTTCAGTTGTGACCATGCCTGTTTCAGGGTCTCGGATGCCTAGCTGACTTCTTCTCAGTGTGTTTGCGCCTTTCGCCGGGATCATCGCAAAATCAAGAAAGCTGTTATTACGCACATTGATAAAAAACTGGGATGTGGCTGAATGTGGTTGGCCGGTACGAGCCATGGCAATGGTGCCTTTTTTATTAGATAGGCCGTTTGTTGATTCATTTAGTATCGGGTCAGCTGTTGTTTTTTTCTCATAGCTGGTAGAGAAGCCACCACCCTGAATCATGAAATTGTCGATAACACGATGAAATAGTGTCTCTGAGTATTCGCCCGAGTCTACGTACTGCAGAAAATTTTGGACAGTTTCAGGAGCTTCTTGAGGGTAGAGCTTTATATCGATATCACCGAGGTTTGTTGAAATCCTGACAACAGGCTCATTAGCGAAGATATTGAAAGAAACTAGGAAAAGCCCAAATAGGGCAGTAAAGCTATAGCGTGGCATAATATATTCCGGCTTGTGTTAAACGATGGATATGAGGCCATATCCGCCGGAAGGAATTATATCTCTAAACCCTCAATCTTTCGATGTAGTGTGGCTTTGCCAATACCCAGAGCTTTGGCAGCCTGGGTTTTATTGCCATCGGTGGATTCGATCGCTAGTTTAATGAGTGTTGTTTCGAACTCAGCCCGAATATCTTTGAGCGGGAGTTTTTTATCTTCGTCGAACAGGTCAGTGATTGCCTGATTCACCAGGCCTGTGGCTTTGGCTCGTATACTGTGTTCGCGGGTATATGGGACATATGACAGAAACATAAACAGGCGATAGCGTGCTTCTGTATAGATCAGGATCGCAAGTAGCAGTGAAGATAGCAATGACTGTACTACAGTAGCGTTCATATGATATCCCATTGCCATCATAACGATGACGAAAACGGTAAAGAGAGCCATTGGTGCTGTACTCAGGAGCACCACGGTGCTACGTTGCCTGGAAAGCGACTTTCTGGATTTAATGGAATTCCATATAAGTGCAACAAGTCCAAGAAGCGTGCTACCAATAACAAAAGACTGGATTACCCAGTAGTAACTTCCTTTGTCAGCAGTAATCGAATAGCTAAGCAGGTTAGTGCCGGCTATCAATTCATTGCCAGCAACTATGAAACCTGAAATGACCATAGAAACAGCAAGAAGAGCTGAAGTTGTATATTTTTGATACTTGAAGGTCAACTGAAGGGCTAAAGCAAAAAATGTGGCAGCTGTAAATACAGCTGCCACATAATAGGCCTTCATCGAGATCAGGCTGATAAGTGCGTCTTCTATATAGACAAATAGCATGAATTCAGCCAGATTCAGGAAAAACAATGCGACCAGAAATAAAGCAAGACCAACATTTTTCTTAAACAGAGCCCCACGTGCTACGGCAAAAAGTATAGCTTTGATGAGGAGAGCGATGAATGAAGGTATTGCTAAAAACGTCATAGTTAAAACACCATTCCAGTTTGACTAATTGATAATCCGCTGCCGGTGCCCAATATTAGCACTTTTTCACCTTTTTGTGGTGGGTTGTAGTGAAAATTTACAGGCATAGTTGCACTGGTTATGTTGCCAAACTTTTTATAGGTAATCGGTGCTTTATCACGACTAATATTTGCCAATGAGGTCATCTGGCGATGAGGTCGCGCACCAACCTGGTGACAGTAGAGTCGATCAACGTCTTCTGGTGCCCATGAAAGCTTCTCGTAGGTATCTTCAATCATAGTCTTGTGGAAACTGATAATCTCATCACTAATCGATTTCATGAGCATTTGGCCGTCGACATGACCAGTTTGGTCATATTCGTAGTAGCAGAGATTCGCATGGTGACCATTCGAAGAGAAATTGAATTTCTTGAAGCCAGTTTTGGGAAGGGATTTACGTATTACGACTGCACCACCGGCATCACCGACAGTCAATGCACCCAGCCAACGTTGCATATCTTCGTCATTTTCGGATACTGACAGACGTTTAACGGCCTCGAACATAATATTGCTGGGTTTTTCACCTGTGCAGATCAAGGCAGTAGAGGCGCTGCCAGTGGCTATCATGGCGTCAGCGACAGAGATCCCGTTCATAAACCCATGACAGGCATTGCTCAGATCAAAGCATGAGGCATGTTCAGCTCCGAGCTTTTGTTGCACTCTGTGCGCAGTTGCGGGTTCGATCCAGTCACGCTCGATACCGCAGAAGATGATGAGATCTATTTCCTTTACATCAATCCCAGAGTTCTGGATTGCAATTTCAGCACCTTTTAGAGCCAGGTCAGATGGTTTTTCATGGCTTTCGGCAACACGACGTTCCTCAATGCCTACGACAGAAGAAATAAATTTCTCATTTTAGTCCAAATCGCTTTTCTGATTGAATTTCACTCAATAGGTCGTCTGATTTAACGACTTCATCAGGCACATAACCACCAATTCCAATAATTTCCGTATTTCCATTTACTAGCATAATTGTTACTCCCTATAAAAAGTATGGTATTAAAAATAGAGGCACGTGTGGCCGGCTTTTTACCGGCATAAATCTACGGCGTCCTATTTATGAAACTATAGTAAATGGCTGGCGTATCAAATATGAGATTGTGTTTTTTAGGTGTTTTTTTCGCGATTATTCTGAAAACGACAGGATATTTATGGAAATCACGCGCGAAACACATTTTTCATGTGATCACGTTGAAAATGAGCATGACCAGATCATCTATGATCAGGTCTGCCGTCTTTTGCGTAGACCAGAGCTAGTGCAAGGTTTTCTGCATGAAATGCAGAGCGATCGACTGGTTTTTGGCTCGTACGATGCTGACCACTTTGCTCAGCTTGTAATGGATGATGCCGCAGAAATTTTAGGACGAGAGTTGATTGATCGGATTGTCCAGTATCTGTGGAAAATTGCTGAATCTGAGCTCAGCGATACCAGGCTTCGGGTACTTCACTAAATACCTAGACCACTTTTGGCTAATCCAGCCTTTCTCTACAACCTCTAACAACCATTTCAGGTTAAAATTCCCACAGTTGAATCATCTGGCCTGAGAACTGTCAGTGCTGTAATGCCATTTGGGGAATTTAATGCAGGAAAATACGGGTAAGAAGACTGATCAGCTTAATCAGGCTGTCAGCCGTGAGCTAGAAAGAGCTGTCTCTACGATCAGTCAGGTTATTTTGGGTAAAGATGAGCAGATACGCCTGGCATTGACCTGTCTTGTGGCCAGAGGCCATTTACTTATTGAAGATCTCCCCGGTGTCGGTAAAACAACCTTATCCCACGTGATAGCCCAGGTAATGGGGCTAGATTTCCAGCGTGTGCAATTTACCAGTGATCTTCTGCCTTCAGATGTTATTGGGGTCTCGATATATGACCATGGTAATGGCTCATTTGAATTTCATCCCGGGCCAGTATTTTCACATTTGATTCTGGCGGATGAAGTCAATCGCGCCACTCCCAAGACGCAAAGTGCGCTTTTGGAAGCAATGGAAGAGCATCAGGTGACCGTAGAAGGTGAAACGCGACCATTACCAGAGCCATTTTTTGTTGTAGCAACTCAAAACCCGACACATCAGATCGGTACATTTCCACTACCTGAATCACAACTGGATCGTTTTTTATTGAGGATTCATCTCGGATACCCAGGTAAAGATGCCGAACGAGAGCTATTAGCCGGTGAAGATCGCCGCAGCATGATAGACGGATTAGAAGCCGTATTTAGTCCTGAAAAGCTCAAAACGGTGCAGAAACAAGCTGGCCAGCTACATGTATCAGAAGCTTTACTCGACTATGTACAGGCCATAATTGATTTCAGCCGACAGTCATCGCACTTTGAGTTTGGTTTGTCTCCACGGGGAGGGTTAGCACTTCTTAATGCAGCACGTGCCTGGGCAATGGTTTCTGGTCATGACTTTGTTGTGCCTGAACATGTAAAGGCTGTCTTAGCCGCCGTCGTCAATCACCGGTTACCTGCAAATGGATCACAGGATAGTCAAAGCACGGCAGCAGAACTAATCTCTAACGCGGTCCCAGTTCCTTAGCTATGGCTTCGGTATTGGCTGACAGGCTGCTGTCGCCGATTTTCTACCCCTATCGATGGTTGCGACGGCAGATTCGAAAGCCGCTGGATAACTTTCTCGCGAGTCGCAGCGGGCCATTCAAGCAGGGGGTTCTTCTCGATAGTTCACGTGTCTATATCGTGCCAACACGGGTTGGGTTTATTTTTTGTCTGCTGCTTATTTTCCTTTTACTCGGCTCGATCAATTACACCAAGAGTCTTGGATTCATGCTGACTTTCCTGCTGGCAGCGCTCGCAAATGTATCCATGCTCATGACCTGGAGAAATCTTGCCGGTGTCCGTTTAAAGGGAATAGGTGCTCAACCGATATTTGCTGGGCAGGATGCGCGATTCGCAGTTCAGCTTGAAAACACGTCGGCGGATCAACGTTATTCCATCGGACTCATGCATAATGGCAATTTAACAGACTTGGTCGATATACCCGGCCAGCAAATCACAGTGATGCATTTTCATGCTCCGACAGATCAGCGTGGTTACTATGACCCAGGAAGAATACGAGTAGAAACAGAATTTCCCCTGGGTCTATTTGTTGCGTGGACATGGGTTGACCTGGGTATGGAGGCGCTTGTTTATCCCACTCCTGCTGATAAAGCCTCTAGTCCCAACAGTATCGATAGTTCCCAATCTGGTGAAGAAGAATCCGAGGGCGAGGGCCTGGAAGATTTCGCCGGTATTAAAAAGTATCAGCCGGGTGACTCCTGGCGGCGTATTTCCTGGAAGACAGTTGCTCGTACCGGTGAGCTATACAGTAAAGAATTCACCGGTGGGCAACCCGAACTGGAATGGATTGACTGGTTATCTATAGATGAACCACGGCTGGAGAAGCGACTATCTATCATGGTTCGTATGGTATTGAATGCGCAGGCATCGGGGCGTATCTATGGCATACGTTTACCCGGAAAAGAGATTAAGCCAGATACTGGAACGACGCATCAACATCATTGCCTGGAGACATTGGCGTTATATCAGCTCGGAGATCGTGATGACTAATGCTGATCGCGGTCGTCTCTGGGCGCTACTTGCCGGTATAGCCCTGGTTGCTATTCCATTTTTAACCCGAGTGCCTTTACCTGTCACGATATTGGCAATATTCATGGCGGGTTGGGTTAGCCTGATTATCATGGGGCGCGCAGGACAGCTCAATAAATGGCAGCGGCTGGGTATGTTACTACTGGTATTGCTCATTATGACGATGTCATATGGAACCCTGTTAGGTAAGGAAGCCGGCACGGGGTTTCTATTATTGCTTGGTTTTTTAAAAGTCTTTGAAATCAAAGATAAACGCGATGTATATATTGTCATTTATCTTGAATACTTTTTGATTGCGACTAATTTCTTTCATAGTCAAAGCCCATGGATAGCCGTGTATGTCTTTGCTTCAGTCATCTATTTAACCTCAGTTATTCTGTTTTATAGTGACCTTCAGGCATCACTGAATCTACGAGCTCGTCTACGCATAGCGGGGCGCATGATCGTTCAGGCTATTCCGTTAATGCTAATTCTATTTATCTTGTTTCCGAGAATACCGGGACCACTTTGGGGCCTGCCAAAGGACGCCGATTCAGCTGTAACAGGTTTAAGTGAAGACATGTCTCCCGGTTCGATGAGTAGTCTAATTCAATCGGAAGAGGTGGCATTCCGAGTACGCTTTGATGGTGAGATTCCCGCACATGAAAATCTATATTGGAGAGGTCCGGTGTTTACCCAATACGATGGGCAAACCTGGGCACCACTGGATGCAGGATCAAAATCAAAAGCGAACTTAGTTGAAGGTAATCAAGCATCCAGGGAGCTGACTTATACCGTCACGTTGGAACCACACCAGCGTAAATGGCTGTTTGCTTTGAATTATCCAACTGATTTGCAAGGTAAGCCCTACCAGCTGACACGTGAATTGCAGCTACTTAATAAGGATAAAGTTCGTAACGTAATCCAATATAAGCTGACATCTGACCCTACACTAGAAAATCATGGGTTTTTTGAGTTCGAGCGTGAACGTAACCTGCAATTACCAACACATCTCAATCCAGAAACCCAGGCACTGGCCCAGCAATGGGTTAAAGAAACAGATGGTGATCATGGTCAGATTATTAACAGGGCACTACGTCATTTTAATCAGCAACCTTTTGTATATACCCTGAATCCGCCGATTCTCGGTAACGATGCCATGGATGATTTTCTATTCGAAACCCAACGAGGATTCTGTGAACACTATTCGAGCGCCTTCGTGTTTCTGATGCGTTCAGCCGGAATACCAGCACGTGTCGTGACGGGCTATCAGGGTGGCGAGAAAAACCCGGTTGATGATTATCTAATCGTCCGACAGTCTAGTGCTCATGCGTGGACTGAAGTGTGGCTAGAAGGTAAAGGTTGGCAGCGGGTTGATCCAACGGCAGCCGTATCGCCAGACCGGATTGAAAGCGGTATTCAAGATGCCGTGGCCGAGCGCGATCAGCTACCTTCCATCTTAATTGATGGCCATGGCTGGTTTCGGTCAGCTCGCTATCAGTGGGATAGTTTTAATCACACCTGGAATGAGTGGGTGGTCGGTTTTGATAAAGATCGACAGAAACAGTTTCTGTCGAATTTAGGTTTTAAGAATATCGATTGGCAGGGCATGGTGATCGGCCTGACTGTATTGATGTCAGTGTTCGGTTTGATCATTGGTTGGTGGGTGTTCAGACAAGGCGCAGGAACAAAGGTTGACCGTATCCTGCGAAGCTATGCACGATTCTGTAAGAAGCTGGCGAGAAGCGGGCAAGAACGACAAACCACAGAAGGCCCACAGGAATATGTGCAGCGTATTGAAAACAGGCTCAATCCCGACACAGCGAGACAGGCGCGTAATATCCTCAGGCGGTATTTGTCCATACGCTATGGCTCAAAGAATTCTCCCGATGAGCAGCGTCGATTTGTTAAAATGGTGAATGCTTTCAAAGTTGCACTCGCTAAATAGAACTACGCATGAATGACGATAAAATAATAAATAAAATTCATAATGAAATCAGTCTATTAAGAGAAGAACTTAATACTCATAACCATAAATATTATGTGCTCGATGATCCGAGTATTCCCGATAGTGAATATGATCGCCTGTTCAGGGAATTACAAAGCCTGGAAGAGCAGCACCCCGAGCTAATCACGCCCGAATCACCGACCCAGCGTGTCGGTAGTGTCCCGGCCAGCCATTTCGACAAAATCACCCATGAAATCCCGATGTTGTCGTTGGGCAATGCCTTTAGTGATCAGGAGCTGGAAGATTTTGACCGGCGCGTACGTGAAAAGCTGGTGGTCGATGAAGTTGAATATGCCGTAGAACCGAAGCTTGATGGACTGGCAGTGACATTGATGTATGAACACGGTCGATTAGTTTATGGGGCGACACGTGGTGATGGCACGACCGGGGAAGATATCACGCAGAATATACGTACCATTCAATCCATACCTTTGCAGTTGGTCGGTGAGAACCACCCTGAACGGTTGGAAGTACGTGGCGAAGTTTTCATGCCGAAGTCAGGTTTTGACAAGCTTAATCAGAAGCAGCGCGACCTGGGAGAAAAAACCTTTGCGAATCCACGAAATGCAGCTGCAGGTAGCCTCCGACAGCTGGATTCCAAAATCACAGCCTCGCGGCCACTGGATATCTATATCTATGCATTAGGTCAGGTTTCTTCAGAGATACCGGCTAATCATGCCGATACACTCAACCAACTCAAGCAATGGGGACTGAAGCATTCGCCGTTATTAAAAGTGGTGAAAGGTGTTGCCGGGTTAAAAAACTATTACGAAGAAATCGGTAAGCAAAGAGATGGCTTACCGTACGAGATTGATGGTGTGGTCTATAAGGTTAATTCCTATCCACAACAGCAAACGCTTGGATATGTTTCCAGAGCACCGCGGTGGGCCGTGGCACATAAATTTCCCGCACAGGAAGAACTGACCGTACTGGAAGATATCGAAATACAGGTTGGACGTACGGGTGCATTAACACCTGTGGCACGGCTCAAGCCTGTCTTTGTGGGTGGTGTCACTGTAACTAATGCCACGCTGCATAATATGGATGAAATCATCCGTAAAGACGCCAGGGTAGGAGATACCGTTATCGTCCGACGTGCAGGCGATGTGATTCCCGAAGTCGTACGCTCAATCGTGAACCTCATCTACCAAGAGGCCAAGATCGCCGCGGCGCCGCCGGGTGCCGGTCTTAGTGTGCGCTCATGCGCGGCGATCTTCGCGGCCGACCTCGTGGTGAAGGCGTGGAGCCATATTTCGCGACGCCCGGATCGGCCGGCGGTGATGGCGATCAGCGTCCTGGTGTTCGCGCTCGCCTACCTGGGCGCTGAAGCCTTGGAGTGCGAAGCCAATCCGAAGGCATGGAGGAACCGCAACCAGGGTCTCGCGCAAGCTGTTCCATCTGCCGCTGATCTTGTTCGGCGGCGCTGCTCTCCTTCGCCCACGGATCCAACGACGGCTGCGAATACGCGGTCGGTCCCGCTGGCGGCGATCCTGACCAGCGCGGAGTCGGGCGTGCTGCTCACGGAAGTCGGCGTGCCGTTCTGGGTGATGCTGATCGGCGCGGTGGGCATCAGCCTCGGCCTGTTTCTGTCGGTCCGCGCATCGTGCGCATCGTCGGCGAGCAGATCACCAAGATGAATCCGATGCGCGCCTGGTGCGGCGCTGTCAGCCGCCT